>JBCCPD010000392.1:0-3926 GCA_039025075.1 Pseudomonadota bacterium
CGCCGAAGGGGCCGCGGCGCGCGTAGCCCAGACCTTGGTAGAGGCGCAGCGCATCTGGGCTCTCCTCGCCTGTCTCGAGCCTCATGAAGCTCAGGCCCAACGCCTCGGCCTCCGCCTCCAGAGCCGCGACAAGTCTGCGGGCGAGCCCGGTTCCGCGTCCCTCCGGGGCCACGTAGATCCGCTTGAGCTCGCCATAGTCGCCCATGGGCGCCATGCCGCCGCAGGCCGCCGGGGAGCCGTCGGCATAGGCCACCAGGAAGCGCACGCTGGCGGCGATCAGCTCGTCCGGCGAAAAGGCGAAGCGCAGCTCGGGCGGATAGAGCGCCGAGAGCTCCGCCTCGGACCCCGCGATCAGCGCCAGAGCGTCGGGATGGTCCGGCGACCGGCGTTTCAGGTCGATCTTTCGCATGATGGAAGAAAAGCGCGCCGCAGGCGCGTCGTCCAGCCCTTCGGACCCCTGGACGCCGGCGCCCGAGCGACCCTATGTTGCGTCGCATCGTTAATAGCCTCACAACGTTCCACCTGCGCCATGCCTGCTCCGACCTTTTCCGGCCTCGATCACGTGGTCCTCACAGTCACGTCGATCGAAACCTCGGTTCATTTCTATTCGCGCGTCCTCGGCATGGATTTCGAGGTGTTCACAGGCGCCGACGGCACCAGGCGCCATTCGCTGCGGTTCGGCGGCGCCAAGATAAACCTGCACGAGGCGGGGCGGGAGCATGAGCCCAAAGCGCAGCGGCCGACGCCAGGCTCGGGCGACCTGTGCCTGCTGACCGAAACGCCCATCGAGGACTGGCTGGAGCATCTGGCCCGCAAGGGGGTGGAACCGGAGGCCGGGCCGGTGCCGCGCACCGGGGCCCGCGGACAGGTCGTTTCCTTGTACCTGCGCGACCCGGATAGGAACCTGATCGAAATCGCTTGCTACGCAGAGACCGACGTCCAGCAGGCCGCGGGCTGAAACGCCCGCGCCCGCGGGCCGCCATCGCGCGCGTTGTGGACGAAGCGTCGGGTAGCGCCGCATGATCGCGGCGCTGGAATGGCTGGGCGTTCGGGCGCGGTGGGTGCTCGCCCTGGGCTTCGTCGCCGCGCTGGCGGCCCCGGGCCTGGCGGAGCGGCTGCGTCCCGCGCTCCCGTTCCTGGTGGCCTGCGTCTACGCGCTCAGCATGGCCCGGCTCGACGGGCGCGCCTTGGCGAGGGATCTCGGCTCGCCGCGCCGCGGACTTCTGACGCTCGCCCTGTCGGCGGCGCTGCTGACCGTGCCGACCGCGGGCGCCTGGGCGGCGGTGCGCGCCCTGGGCGCCGGAGCGGATTGGGAGGCCGCGGCGGTCTGGACCTTCGCGGCCCCGCCCATCGCCTCGGCCGCCGGACTGTGCTTCCTGATGGGGTGGAATGCGGGTCGGGCGCTTCAGCTCACGGTCGCGGCGAGCCTGATCATGCCGGCGCTCGGACCCGCCATTGGGGCCTGGCTGCTGGGGGCCGCGATCCCGATTTCGCCGCTCGACCTCGGTCTGCGAACCGCGGCGATGATCGCCGGCGGCGCGGTCATCGCGTCGGCGGTCCGCGCCTGGGCCGGGCCGGAGCGCATCGCGCGGAACGGCCGGGTCTTCGACGGCCTGGTGGCGGCGACGATGGTGGTGTTTCTGTTCCCGCTTTTCGACGGGGTCGGGGCGTCGATCCTCGCGCGGCCCGGTCAGGCGGCGGCGTTTCTGGCGCTGGCCTGCCTCTTCGTCTTCGGCCCCTATGTCGCGCTGGCCTTCGCCGAGCGCGGACGCGCTCAGGCGGGGGCGCTGGCCCTGGTCGCCGGCACCCGCTCCACCGCGATCTATTTGGCGGCTCTGCCGCCCGACCCGGCCTTCACGCTATATGTGGCGCTATACCAGCTGCCGATGTTCGCCACGCCTTTGGTTCTGGGCGCGATTCTGCGCCGACGCGCCTGAGCGACGCTGGCCCGAGCCCTCGGACCACTCTACGTTCACGCGCCGAGCGGTTCGAACGTGGCCGAAGAAGGAGGGGCAGACAGTGCTGAGCGGAGCGGGGGGTTTTCATCGCGGCCGTTTATCGGTCGACCTGCCCCATGCGGGATCCGCGCCCGCCCCGGCCCGGCGCGTCAGACGACACCCAGAGCGACCTCGCCCAGTTGACCGCGCCCCGCCTCCGCGCAAGCCGGTCGCGGCGATCCTCTATCTTCGCGCTCGGCTTGAACGGAATGTCGCCGAGGATGCGCCCGCCGCGCCGGGCACGCTCGACGCCGCGCTCGCGAGGCTCTGACCTATGCGCCCCGCCTCGTCTCAGATCCTCTTCACCACGCTCTCCGGGCTCGGCTGCGGCCTGATGGTGTTTTTGGGTCTGGTCGGGGCCCATGGGGCGGAGGGCGGCTGGGTCGCGGTCACCTATTGCGCCCTCGCTCTGGCTCTGTCGGGTGCGGGGCTGATCGCCTTCGCCGCCCCACCGAGACGCCCGGAGAACGCCTTGCGCGCCCCAAGCCGGCGGCGCGTCGCCCGCCTGAGCCGGGAGGGCGCGCTTGCGGTCGCGACCGTCGCGGTCTTCGCGCTCTACGCGGCGATCTGGGCGTTCGGCTGGGCGCGGTCTCCGCTGCTCGGAGCGACGGCGGCTCTGCTGGCGGTCGCTACCGTGGTCTCGACGGCGATGGCCCACGCTCGGCTCACGGAGGCGCCGCGCTGGGCCCATTGGTCGACGCCGGCGCTGTTTCTGAGTATGGCGCTGGCGGGCGGCGCTTTGCTGGCGGGCGAGACGATCCTCGGGGCGATCCTTCTGACCGTCGGCCTCGGCTTGCAGCTGCTGAACTGGCGCAAGGGCGACGAGGCCGCCGCCGCCGAGGCTCTGGGAGCCGACGCGGATCCGGGAGCCGCCGGAGACCTGGGTCGGTCGGAGGGCGCGGATGCCGGGCGCGCGCCCTTCGAGAACGACATGATCGGAAGGGTCGGCCGCGGCCGTTCGGCCTCGCTGCGCCGCATCGCCGTGATCCTGGGCTACGCGATCCCGGCGGTCGTCTTCTTTACGCTCGAATCCTGGCCTATGAAGCACTGGGCGGCAGGCCTGGCCCTGATGTGCCATGTGGCCGGGGTCCTTTGCTCTCGCTGGCTGTTCTACGCCGAGGCAGGGCATGTCGTCGGCCTATCCGACGACCGAGGGGCGGGTTGAGGCGCTGCGCGCCGCTCCGCGTCTCGACATGGCGTGAAATGAGCCGTGTCGCCGCCGACGATCAGACGAGAGGTCAGACCCCGGGGCCGCCCGCGCGGCGACCTGGCGGCCCCGGTGGTGCGGGCGCGCCCGTCGCTCGCCTGACCGATCAGCCTTCGGTCGCCCTCGCGCCGATGGCCTCGAAGATCGCGTCGAGCTCGCCCGCCAGCTCGCTCAGCTCCGGTCCGGCTTCATCCATGTAGGGCGCGAAAACGAAGCTCGGCGTTTTCCAGCTGAGCGTCGCCGTCCCGTCGGCGTCTTCGGTCACGTAGAAGCGGATCGGCGCCTCGATCATCGCGGCAGGGAACAGCCGCACAGCCCGCACCGCGAAATCGTTGCGGAAGACGCCCACGACCCGGTTGCCGGGAATGGTCTCGCCGCGTTTGGCGGCGACCTCGGTGGGACCGGCCTCGGTCACCAGACCCATCTTTTCCGCCTTCACCGCGGCGCGCAGGCTTTCGAGCAAGTCGGCGTAGCTCATCTCCACATCGATGACGCGCCAGCCGTCGCGTGGCGCGACGGACTCGGCCGCGGCCGGCAGGACCATCGCCGCGGCGAGAAGGAGGGAGAGGACGAAACGAGGCATGGGACGGCTCCTGATGGGCAAGGTCAAACGGCGGGACGGGGAGAGAGCGGGGGGTCCATGGCCAGGCGCGCCCGGGCCCAAGTCCCGAACACCGAGCCGGCGAAGCCCCACGCCAGCCACCAGACGCCATGCAAGGAGC
>JBCCPD010000393.1:0-3923 GCA_039025075.1 Pseudomonadota bacterium
GCGAGGTCGGCCCCGCGCCCCCAGGCGAGCGCGCCGCCAGCGAGGTCGAGGACCCCGTCGCCGGAATAGTCGAGCCCGATCTCCGCCACGCCGGAGCCGGTGCGGCGCAGAACGCCCTGTTTGATCAGGGGCGCGACGCCGTTTTCGCCGTCGTTGCGCAAATCGACCTCCCGGCCGTGGAGGATCGCGACGTTCGTCGGCGCGATCTCCACCACGCCGCCGCTGTAGACGGAGGCGGCGGAGACCGGGTCCCACACAGTGCCGGAGACGTCGACGCGCGCCTGCTCGAACCACGCCTCGCCCTCGATGCGCAGGTCGCGGGAGAGTTCGAGGAATGTCGAGGACGGCGGCGCGTCAGGGTCTCGGGCGCGGCCGAAAAGGCCCGCGGCCCCCTCCTGCAGGACCAATCGGCCCGGGCCGGCCAGGATGGACGAGGCCCCGACCTCCAGCCGGTCCGAGACGAAGACGTCGCCTGGCCCGGTGGGCAGGCCGTCCTCCAGGCTCAGCCGGCTCAGCGCCACGTCCGCCTCGGCGGAGAGGAGGCCGCCGGCCAAGTGGACCGCGTCGATCGCGAGCCCGCCGTCCAGAACCAAGGCTCCGTGATCGCCGATCTCGAAACCCGGCTCGTCGCGGTCCGAGACGAAGGCGCAGTCGCCCTGGATCACGCCCGACAGCTGCGACCGGCCGAACCCTTCGCGGCGGATCACGCCGTCATCGGTCAAGAAGGACACCTGCGGCCCCGAGCCCGTCGCCGCCCCCAGGAACGGCGTGCCGAGCGCGCCGGAGGCGACGTCCGCGGCCGGGCCGATCAAGGAAAGCTCGGCCCCGTCGCGCACGTGCAGGCGGCCGACCTCGGTCACGTCTGCGAGCAGGTCGGCGTCGAAGGGCCGGCGGCCGAGATCGACGCGCCCGTCGCGGAGCGCGGCGTCGCCGAAAAGGTTCAGCGTCGTGGCGAGGTCGAGATCCGCGCCGGGGCCGGGCGCGTCGGGCGGAGCGCCGCTGCCGAAATCGCCCTGCGCCCCGGCCAGCAGGTCGACGCCGCCTTCGACCGACAGCAGGCCGGAGCGCCAGATCAGCGCGTCGGTCACATCGAGCGATCCGGCGCCCTCGACGCCGCCGCTCAACAGCTGCAGCGAGGCGAGGGTCACGTCGCCCCCCAGCACCAGAACGCCGCCGTCGACCACCAGATGGTCGACGTCCTCGGAGCCGTCGAGCGTCAGCGTCCCGCCGCTCGCGACATGAAACCGCCCGTCGGCGTCGGTCTGAGCGACGGTCCCCTCACCCGACACATGGACGCCCAGATCGGACGCGCCTGGGCCCAGCTTGCGGATCGCGCCGTCGTTGACGAGCGCGGCGGCCCCGGGGCGGGAGGGCGACAGATCGCTGTGGATGCCGACGAGGTCGAGCGTGGCGCCCTCGGCGATCTCCAGCGCGCCGGCCCGCTCCGACGGGGTTTCGGCGCCGGGCTCGGCCTCGGTTCCGCCAAGGCGCACGCGCGCCTGTTCCAGCCGCCCGTCTCCCAGAAGCGTCAAGGTCCGGTCCAGCTGCAGCGTGCGGGGCTCGGGCGTGGAGTTCTCGTCCCAGATCGCGCCGAGGATCACCGCCGCGTCGGCCTCCGCCCGCGTCGCGCCGGCGCCGGTCATGCGCCCGCCCTCCCAATCGAACCGTTCGCCCAACGTCAGATCGCCCGGGCCGGCGACGACGCCGGAGACGAAGGTCGGGCGCTCTCTGCGCGCGTCGCCGTCCAGGACCAGGGTCCCGCAGTCGAGGGTCAGCGCGTCAAGGCTCTCGCCCGCGCTCAAGGTCAGCGTCTCGCCGTCGATCAGCGGGTCGCCGGGGCGCGGCGCGTCTTCGACCGGGGGCCAGGAGCCGAAGGTCTGCCCGCCAACGCGCAGCTCGCCGTTCAGGGCTTCGACGGCGCCGCCGCCCTCGAGCGCCAGGTTCGGATCGTCCGCGACCGAGACGCCGCCGCCGACCTTGCGCAGCAGACCGTCGTTGCGCAGCACGTTGGCCGCGCCCGGGGCGCCGGCGATGTCGGCGTCGAAGCGCTCGAAGGTCCAGACGGCGCCGGGGGCGATGTCGATCACGCCGATCTCGTCGACCGCGCCCGCCGCGCCCAGCTCGATCAGGCCGGAGCGATGGCGCGCCTCCCCCTCCACCGGCAAGGTGCGGGCGAGCGTTAGAGGGGTCGAACCGACCGAGCCCTCAACGTCGGGGCCGCCGCCGATCAGAGCCGCGGCGCCCGGGGCGATCCTAACCGCGCCCGGGCCGCCCAAGGCGCCGTCCAGCCAGACGAAGCTTTCCGAAACGTCGATGTCGCCCGTTCCGTCGAGGGCGCCGCCCCGCATCTCAAGCCGCGCGACGGACAGCGGCTGATCGACGATCAAAGCGCCGCCGGTCACGATCACCGCCTCGTAGGCCCCCAAGGACGACAGGTCCACCGAGCCGCCGAGGATCTCGATCGCGCCGTTCTTCACCGTCCAGGTTTCGCCGCCGCCCAGCGAGACCTGAACGCCCAGCGCGCCGTCGGGCAGGATAGCCTCGCCCTCGTTGACGAAGCTGTCGGCCTGGCCGGCGTCGGCGATTATCTTCGCCGCATAGCCGGTCTGAACCAGCGTCCCGCCGGGGCGGACCTGCAGATGGCCGAGCCACGACGACGCGCCGCCGGCGGAGGGGCTGTCGCCCGATCCGCCGAGCATCAGTTCGGCGAACTCGAAGACCATCTCGCCGGAGATCGCCAGCGTGGCGTCCAGCGTCAGGACGGCGTTCGGCCACGTCTCGGTTTCGGTCGGCGGCGGCGGTCCGAGGCGGCCCGTCGCGCCGTCCGCCAAAGCCGGGTCCCGTTCGCCGCGCACCGCGCCTCCCGCCCAGTCGAGCCGCTCCGTCGCGGTCAGGCGGCCGGTTCCCAGGATCTCCAGCACGCCGCCGCTGAGGATCAGGGACCGCACCTGCAGGTCCGGGCCGTCGGAGACGATCAAAGCGCCCCCGTCGAGGCGGACCCGCCGCGCCCCGGCCAGGGCCGCGGCGTTCACCACGCCGTCGGTGATGGTCACCGAGCCCTGGCTGAAATCGAAGCTCCCCTCCCCGGCCACCGGTACGGCGAGACGCGCCTGACCTTCGCCGATCTTGGAAAGCGCGCCGTCGACGCGCACGTCCTCGCCCAGCCCTTCGGTGGAGGGGCGCAGCGCCGCGCGGCGGCCGGTCAGCGACACGGCGCCGGTCCCCGCCACGGTCAAACGGTCGTCGCGGTCGACCGTCGCTCCGTCTTCGAGATCGAGAGATCGAGAGAGAGGTTGAAGAAAACCTCGGCCAGCTCGATGTCGAGCGCGCCGCGGACCTCCAGCTCGGACCACAGGTAGAGGTCGCGCTGCTCGAACCACGGCTCTTGCTCGTACTCGGCGGCGCGGGCGCCGAGCAGGCCCTCGGCCCCTTCGGCCAGCACCACCTAGACCGGGCCCGCCAGGACCGCGCGCTCGCCCAGATGCAGCGCCTCGGTCGCCTCGAGGTCGAAGTCGCCGGCGACCTGCCCATGCTCCACCGTCAGACGCGGGATCGACCCGGCCTCGTCCATGATCAGGACGCCGTCGCGCAGGTGCAGCGCCTCGACCCCGTCGAGGGCCGAAAACGGCACCCGGCCTTCGATGACCAAAGCGCCGTCCTCGACCCGGATCTCGCCGTCGCCGCCGATTTCGCCGTCCAGCAGGGCCTCGCCGCCGCCGGTCTTGCGCAGCAGGCCGTCATTGGTCAGGCCGCCGGGCATCTCCTGCCATCGGTCGGGCGTTTCGAACGGGCGGTGGAATTGGCGCAGCCAGCGGTCGAGCTCGATCTCCTCGCCGCGCAGCTCCAGCGCGCCGATCTCGGCGACGGTCAGCGCGCCCTGCGCGTCGATGCGCGAGCCGTCGACGGGCGAGAGGCAGCCGCCA
>JBCCPD010000394.1:0-3919 GCA_039025075.1 Pseudomonadota bacterium
CCCCGCTCCGCCAGCAGCGGGGCTGACCCTGACACGGCCGGCATCCGCGTGCAGCATCGGTCCCGCAACGGTGCACGGAAGGTGCACGGCGCGTGCCCCGATCCTGCGCCGAGCGTGCCGCGAGCGTCGAGCGCCTGTGCCGCGCCTGTCCGCACAGCGTCGGAGTCGTCTTGCCGAACGGTAAACGCGCGGCGCGGGGGCGTGTCAGGGGCGCTCGGCCCGGGGCGGCGCGCCGCGTCTGGACAACCAGACCGCAAAAGCCCGACATAGGCCCGTATGCAGGACGTGGCGGTCGTCCGGTGGCCGCCGCGCGCGGCCTCGGCCCGCGCGCGCCCGACCCCGCTGCCGATGCGAGGCCCCGATGACGTCCGAGCCCGAGCTCATCCTCCGCAAGGACGGCCGCGCCGGCCGCATCACGCTGAACCGGCCCAAGGCGCTCAACGCGGTCACGGACGGGATGGTGAAGGGCATTGCCCAGGCGCTCGACGAGTGGGAGCAGGACGACGAGATCGCTTTGCTGGTGATCGACGCGGCAGGGGACCGGGCCTTCGCCGCCGGCGGCGACATCAAGGATCTCTACGAGCAGGGGCGCGCCCAGAACTTCTGGTGGGGGCGGGAGTTCTGGGCGAACGAATACCGCATGAACGCGCGCATCGCCTCCTACCCCAAGCCGATCGTCACCGTCGTGGACGGGATCGTCATGGGGGGCGGGGTCGGGGTCAGCGCCCATGCCTCCCACCGGGTCGTCACCGAAAAGACGGTGCTGGCGATGCCCGAATGCGGGATCGGGCTGATCCCGGACGTGGGCGGGACCTTTTTCCTGGCCTATGCGCCGGGGCGGCTTGGGGAGTTCTTCGGGCTGACGGGGACGCGGATGGGGGCGGCGGACGCGATCCATACCGGCTTCGCCGACAGCTACGTGCCGCGCATCCGCATTCCCAAGATGATCGAGCAGCTTTGCGCCACCGGCTCCACGGCCGTGGTGGCCGCGCATGTGGCGGATGCTATGGCGATCCGGGAGCCGGCGGTGCTGCCGCTGGGGCCGGTGCTGCGGGACAAGATCGATCAGGCCTTTCAGGCCCGCTACGCCACGGAGATCGTGGAGCGGCTCGAGGCGATGGGCGGCGAGTGGGCCGAGAGCACGGTGAAGGCGATCCGCCGGGCCTGTCCGCTCTCGGTCGCCTGCTGCCTGCTGGCGATCCGCAAGGCGCGGGGCATGACGCGGATCGAGGATGCGCTGGCGAACGAGTATCGCTTCGCCTGGCGGTGCTCGGAAGAGGGCGAGTTCCTGGAGGGCATCCGCGCCGCCGTGGTCGACAAGGACCGGGCGCCGAAGTGGAAGCTGGCGCGGCTGGAGGACGTGACGCCCGAGCGGGCGCAGTCGATGATGGCGCCGCTGGGGGATTATGATCTGCAGCTCTAGGCGTCGGAACAGGCGCCGGCATGGGGAGGAGAGACGGCCATGAAGATCGGTTTCATCGGGCTGGGCAACATGGGCGCGCCCATGGCGAAGAACCTGGCGGCGGCGGGGCACGAGGTGGTCGGCTTCGACGTCGCCGGCGCGAGGGCGGAGGGGGTCGCGGTCGCGGCCTCGGGCGCCGAGGCGGCGGCGGGCCGGGATGCCGTGATCACCATGCTGCCGAACGGGGAGATCCTGAGGGCCGTGGCGTCCGAGATCGTGCCGGCTATGGAGGCGGGAGCGGTCTTCGTGGACTGCTCGACGGTGGATGTGGAGAGCGCGCGGGCGGCCCATGAGATGGCCGAGGGCGCGGGGCTGCTGAGCGTGGATGCTCCGGTGTCGGGCGGCGTCGGCGGCGCGGCGGCGGGGACGCTGACCTTCATGTGCGGGGGGTCGGAGGAGAGTTTTGCGAAGGCGGCGCCGCTCTTCGAGGTGATGGGGCAGAAGGCGGTGCATTGCGGGGGGCCCGGCGCGGGGCAGTCGGCAAAAATCTGCAACAACATGATCCTGGGGATTTCCATGATCGGGGTCTGCGAGGCGTTCAACCTGGCGGATCGGCTGGGGTTGAGCCGGCAGTCGATGTTCGACGTGGTGAGCACGTCCTCGGGCTATTGCTGGAGCCTCAACGCCTATTGCCCGGCGCCCGGCGTGGGGCCTAAGAGCCCGTCGGACAACGGCTACCAGCCGGGCTTCGCGGCGGATCTGATGCTGAAGGATCTGAGGCTGAGCCAGCAGGCGGCCGAGGGGGTCGACGCGGACACCACGATGGGGGCGATGGCGATGGAGCTCTATCGCCGCTTCGTGGAGGACGAGGACGGCGCGGGGCGGGACTTTTCGGCGATGCTGCCTCGGCTGGAGGGGCGCTCGCGGGAGTGAGGCGGGCCGGGGCGATCTCCGTCCTACGGGGCGACGCGCGGGGTGTGCACGCTTGCACACCCGCTCAAGCGTCTGACATCATTATCACATTCGTTTCCTTGAACGCATTCGTGCTCAGAGAATTTCGAGGTAGCGGGCGCGTTCGGCTTCGGTGACCTCGGCCTCCATGCGCTCGATCTCCCGCTCCGCGGTGGCGCAGAGGAGGTCGAGGCGGGCGACGCCGAGGACCTCCCGGAGGAGCGACGAGGGGCGGGCGAGGGCGAGGGCCTCGCGGGACGTGGCGGGGAGCGCGGGGCGGCCTTGGCCGGCGGCGAAGGCTTCGGCGGCGTCTCCGACCGTGGGGCGGGAGGGTTCGAGGCGGCGTTCGATGCCGCGGAGGCCGGCGGAGAGTTCGACGGCGGCCAGCAGATAGGGGTTGGCGTCGGCGCCGGCGTGGCGGCTTTCGATGCGGACGGGGGCGGGGTCCGAGGGGCCGTCGCCGTGCATGACGCGGAGCGCGGCGGTGCGGTTGTCGACGCCCCAGCTGGCGTCGCGCGGGGCGAAGGCTCCGGGGCGGCGCCGGCGGTGGCCGTTGGGGGTGACGCAGCCGACGAGGGCGAGCTCGGGGAGCGCGGCCTGGAGGCCGCCGAGATACCAGCGGCCGAGGTCCGACAGGCGGCCTTCGTGGGCGAAGAGGTTGCGGCCGTCGCGCCAGAGGGAGTGGTGGAGGTGGAAGCCTGAGCCGGCGCTTTGCGTGAAGGGCTGGGGCATGAAGGTCGCGACGCGGCCGTGGCGCAGGGCGGCCTGCTTGACCATGGCGCGGAAGATCAGGGCGTGGTCCATGGCGACGAGGGCTGGGGCGTGGCCGAGATTGACCTCGACCTGGCCGGCGGAGACCTCGGTCCCGGATTGCTCGACGGGCAGGCCCATGGCGGTCAGATCTTGGCGGAGGGGGCCGAGGAAGGGTTCGAGGGCGGCGGCGCGGGCGAGGCCGTAGCACTCGTCGCGGGTCTCGACCGGGCGCAAGGTGGCGGGGTCGAGGAGGTAGAATTCGAGCTCGGCGGCGAGGCGGGGGACGAAGCCCTGGGCCTGAGCGGCGGCGACGGCGCGCAGGAGCGGGGGGCGCGGGTCCATGGGAACTTCGGCGGCGTCGGCGGGGGCGCCGCGGAGGCGGGCCTCGCCGAGGCTCAGGGCGACGCCGGGCTCTCCGGGCAAGGGCATGAGGGGGCCGCGGGGGCGGACGGCGAGGTCGGGATAGCCGGTTTCGGGGCCGGAAAAGCGGTTGGGGACCAGGAGGCTGTCGCAGTCCATGGCGAAGAAGCTGTCGTCGAGCGACATGCCTCGGCGGCAGACGGAGGGCCAATGGGCGGCGTCGATCCGCTTGCCGCGCAAGAGGCCGTTCTGGTCGCCGATGGCGAGGGCGACGGCGCGGAGGCCCTCGGGCAGGGGCGCGGGGGGCGCGTCGGGGTCGCCCCAGAGGGGCGCGTCGGGCTCGTCCCGTGACGGGGGCGGGACGGCGCAGGTCTCGGGCGAGGAGGTCATCGGGCGCCTCGCTCCCCGTCGGAGCGTCGCAAGGTCGGCCGCCGAACTTTCGTCACGCGCGGG
>JBCCPD010000395.1:0-3911 GCA_039025075.1 Pseudomonadota bacterium
CGCTGGTAGAGCTCGTCAGGCGGGCCGACCTGCAGGACTTCGCCCGCCTCCATCAGCGCGACGCGGTCGGACATGGTCATCGCCTCGACCTGGTCGTGGGTGACGTAGATGAAGGTGGCGCCGAGTTCGGCGTGCAGGGCGGCCAGCTCCCGTCGCATGTGCACGCGCAGAGAGGCGTCGAGGTTCGAGAGCGGCTCGTCCATCAGAAAGACGTCGGGCTGGCGCACCATCGCCCGGCCGAGGGCGACGCGCTGACGCTGTCCGCCGGAAAGCTGAGAGGGGCGGCGGTCCAGCAGCGGCTCGATCTTCAGCTGTTCGGCCGTGCGCCGCACGTCGGCGAGGATCTCCTCGCGCAGCTGCCGCCGGCGGAGGGAAAGGTGGCGGGTCAGCGGCAGCCGCTCCGCCAGCCAAAGGCGGTCGATCTCCAGCGGCGTGGCCATGTTCTGCGCGACGGTCATGTGCGGGTAGAGCGCATAGGTCTGGAAGACCATGGCGATGCCCCGGTCTTTGGGGCGCAGTTGGTCGACGGGGCGGCCGCCTATCGCCACCGAGCCGCCGGTCTGAGCCTCCAGCCCCGCGATCACCCGCAGCAGGGTGGACTTGCCGCAGCCCGAGGCGCCGATGAGCGTCAGGAACTCTCCATCCCGAACGTCCAGGGATACGGATTTGAGGACGTCGACCTCGCCGAAGGTTTTTCCGACATCCCGCAATCGAACTTCGGCCATGCGCGCTCCTTGGTGGATGCCGCGAGCGTCCGACAAAGCTGTGATGGTTTCTTCTCTGAAAATCGCAAAGCAGCGCGGTTTGCGCTTCGGTTTTGTGAATTAAAAGGTCGCGCCCCAGCCCCGTGCCGACGGCCTTTTTGTTGGCGTTGGAATGTGAATTTTTTCGGACTGCGTTGACATTAGCTTGGCTGCGGCCGAGTCGGCAGGAGACGTATTCAGCGCCGCGACGTCAGGTCGGCGGCCCAGCAGCCAAGGACGTCGACATGCTCAAGTTCATCATCCTCTCCGACCTGCATATCGTCCCCGAAGGCCGCCTGAGCCATGGACTGGACACGCTGGACCGGCTGAACCAGGCCATCGACCACGTGAAAGCGCGCCATGACGACGCCGCCTTCGTGATCTGCGCCGGGGACTTGGCCGATCATGGCGAGGCGGCGGCCTACGAGCGCCTGGGGTCGGCTCTGGGTCGTTTGACGCCGCCGGTCCGCCTCACCCTCGGCAATCACGATCACCGGCCGACCTTCCTCGACGTGTTCGGAGAGGATCTGGCCGGGCCGACCGGCCAGCTGGATCATGTGATCGACGCCGAGGGCCATCGGATCGTCGTCCTCGACAGCTCGGAGCCCGACCTCGACGGCGCCGGTCGCCTGACCGCCGAGCAGCTGCAATGGCTGGGCGCTCGGCTGAACGAGGCCGCCGACCGGCCCGTGGTGATCGTGCTGCACCACAACATCACCCCGTTCCACATTCAAACGGACTTCATCATGCTTGAGGAGGCGGACGCGTTCCTCGACGTGGTGCGCACCCATCCCGACATCCGCCAGGTGATCAGCGGTCATGTGCACCTCACCTCCGCCGGCACGGTGCGGGGCGTTCCGTTCTGCACGCTCGGCGGCGGCCACTACTCGATCGAGCCGATGCTCGAAAGCCGCTCGGGCCCGGTTCCGGGAGGGCCGGTTCCGCGGCGCGAAGGGCCCGGCGAGCTCGCCGTCGTCCTCTGCGACGACCGCTCGACCGTCGTGCATATGGAGCGCTTTCTGGATCGGCACCTGGTGCTGGCGCCGGAGCTGTTCCCTTGGATCGACGGCGAGGGATAGGCGCCCGGCCACCCTCGGTTCAGCGCCGGGGCGGGCCCGCGCCGGGGGACGGGGAAAGCCGCGAACCCGGACGGTGTGCGGGACGCTTCGGTGACAAATCGCCGATCCGGCGAGGTTGTCGCGCCGCCGCAACAAAGCGGGATCACCCTTCGGTCAGCGCGACGGCCCATCGGTCGGCGCCCGGGATCAGGGAGACCCCACGATGCTCAATCGACGCACTCTCGCCGCGCTGCCGCTGATCGGCGCGCTGGCCTTCGGCGCCGCCCCGGCCATGGCCGACGACGTCACGCTGCGCCTCTGGTCGGGCGGCTTCAACAAGGAGGGGCAGCGGACCCTTCGCGAGGTGATCGACGAGTTCGAGGCCGAGAACCCCGGCATCGAGATCGAGTACACCGCCCGGGCCTGGGACAAGTACCGCGCGCAGCTGTCGACCGCCGCCACATTGGGCGAAGCGCCGGACATGTGGATCGACGGCTTGATGATGGTCTGGCAGGACGCGGGGCTGACGGCCGACAACGCCGATCTCTACGAACGGCTGCCGCCGGAGAAGGTGGCGGCTTTCGCGCAGGCGCCGATCGACATCATGCAAAAGAGCACCGGTCTGGTGAGCTTCCCCTTCATGGGGATCGTGTGGACCATCGCCTACAACAAAGAGATCTTCGCCGAGCGCGGGATCGAGCCGCCGACCGAGCCGATCAGCCTGGAGCAGCTCATGGAGCTGTCCGAGCAGCTGACCTTCGACCGCGACGGCGACGGCCGGAACGACGTCTACGGCTACGGCCTGATAGGCGCGCGGCTGTCGAGCCACTTCTTCAACATGATCTTTTACAAGCGCGGCGGCGAGTGGGTTGATCTGGAGGGCGATCTGATCATCGATCAGCATCGCGACCCGTTCATCGAAGCGCTGGTCTACATGCGCGACATCGCCGAATTCACCCCCGGCGGCGCCACCGCGGCGGTCGGCCGGGCTTATGAGGGCACGCGGGCGCTGTTCGCTCAGGAACGCGTGGCGATGGTCGCCGATGTGGGCGAGATCAGTTCCGTGATGGCCGACCTTTCCCCGGAAGTCGCCGAGAAGCTCGGCTTCCTGCTCATCGATTTCGGCTTCAATTCCTTCGACGGCATGCTCGTGGGCAAGACCGAGCATCGCGAAGAGGCGTTCAAGTTCGTCGACTTCTACACCGAGCGCGACCGGCTGGTGCGGATCAACGACAGCCTCGGCTCGCTCACGCCGCGCACCGATGTGGCGGATCACCCGATGATCGCGGGGAACGCCAACCTGGAGGTCCTGTCGGCGCAGCTGGCCGATCCCACCGCCTCGCTGCATCCGGGCGTCTTGCTCAGCCCGTATGGCGCGCTGCGGCCGGCCATTTGGGACGCGGTCGCCGAGGTTCTGCTGGGCGGCGACCCCGGCGAGGCCGCCGACAAGGCCATCGCGACGATGACCAACCAGTTCGCGACGCAGTAACGCGCGGACGCGATCCCCAACCTGGCCGTCTCGGCCGGGTCGGACCTGCGGGATGTCGACCGACGGCGGTTGCCGCACAGGCGATCCCGAGGCGGCCGACATGCCTCGGCCCTGCAGCACCTCCCCCTGCCGAAGCTTCGCGACGATCTCCTCGGGCTGGAAGCGCCGCCCGGCTCCTCAGGCTTGTGGGCTTCGACCCATGCCTCATGGCCGACCGCGCCTTTGGGGAGGCTCACGCGGACGCGCGCAAGGGCGGGGAGGCCCGCAAACCACGCCGCATTGCGGGACGATCAGGTGACAAATCGCCGATCCGGTGGGGCTGTCAAACCGCCGCAACAAAGCGCGTTCACCCTTCGTCAGACGCGCTTGCACATCGGCCGGCGCTCGGGATCAAGGAGAGGCAGGGATGTTGAAACGCTTCACCACGCTGGCGGCGGCGCCGCTCATCGGCGCGCTGGCCCTCGGCGGCATGCCGGCCATGGCCGACGACGTCACGCTGCGCCTCTGGTCGGGCGGCTTCGCCAGGGAAGGGCAGCGCACCATCCGCGAGGTGATCGGCGAGTTCGAGGCCGCCAATCCCGGCGTCAAGATCGACTACACGGCCTGGGCCTGGGACAAGTA
>JBCCPD010000396.1:0-3904 GCA_039025075.1 Pseudomonadota bacterium
CCGACGCCCGAGGCCTTCCGCGCCGCCGCCGAGGCCGCCGCCGCCGCAGCGCCCCTCGCCGCCCTCGACCTCGCCGCCCTCTCCATCGCCCCGCGCGCCCCGATCGCCCCGCGCGCCGAGCCGCCCCCCGCCGTCGCCGCCGAACCGCTCGCGCTCGCCTATGACGGCCTCGCCGTCACCGTCGCCGGCCCCGTCGCGCCGGCCCTGATCGAGGCTCTGCGCGGCGGCCTCGCCCAGGCCGCGGCCGAGGTCGACCGACCGCCGCCCGAGGTGGTCGACGCCTCCCTCGCGCTCGACGCGCCGCCGCAGACCGCCCGCGTCGCCCTCGCCCTCGCCGCCGCGCGCGCCATGCTGCTGGCCCGCGAAGCCCGGGCCGAGGTCGGCAACGGCCTGCTGGACTTCCAAGCGGTGGTGGAGGACGCCGACGCGGCCGAGGCGCTGGAGGCCGCTCTGCGCGCCGCCGTCCCGCCCGCCGCCACGCTGCTCCTGCAGATCGACGCGCCGCCGCCGGTCTTCGCGCCCTACCGCTTCGTCGTCTCCCTGCGGCCCGAGGGGCTCTCGGTGCTCGGCTGCGACATGCCGGACCCGGAGGCCCGCGCCCTCGCGCTCGAGGCGCTGCGCCGCCTCGGCGCCGCCGAAGGCCGCGGCGGCCGCGCTCTCTGCCGCCTCGGCGTCGGCGCGCCTTCGGCGGATTGGGCCCAGGCCGCCGCCGCAGGTCTCGAGGCGCTGGAACAGCTCGGCTCCGGCCGGTTCGAGCTGCTGGACGCCGACGCCCGGCTCGTCGGCCTGCCCCCCGCCAGCGCCTGGCGCACCGAAGCGGCCGGCAAGCGCCTCGCCGCCGCGCTGCCCGAAGGCTTCGCCCTGCGCCTCGTCGCCCCCGCCGCCGGCCCCGGCCTGCCCCGCCGCGGCGAAAGCGAGGACGTGGACTGGTTCACCGCCGCCCTGGCCGAGGACGGTCTGGTGCTCTCCGGAGGCGCGCCCGATCCTGCCAGCCTCGCCGCGGTCAAGGCCTTCGCCCATGCCCGGCTCGGGGCCCGTCTCGCCGCCCCGCTCGAGGCCGAGGCCCTCAAGACGGTGGAGGCCGCACCCCCCGCCGCCTGGCGCCGCGCCGCCCTGGCCGCGTTGGAGGCGCTTGGTCCGCTCGAGCAAGGCGAGGCCGGCTTCGACGGAAGCGTCCTGCGCGTCGCCGGCCTCGCCGAAGGCCCCGCCGCCGCCGCCCGGGTCGAGGCGGCCCTCGCGGCCGCGCGGCAGGCCGGCGTCGCCACCCGCTCCGAGATCTCCGTCGATCCCCGCCGCGCGGCCGAGCGCCTGCCCCTGCCGCCCGTCGCCTGCCTCGACCGGCTCGGCGCCGAGGTCGCGCGCAGCCCCGTCGTCTTCCCGCCCGGCTCGGCCGAGATCGACGCCGAAAGCGCCCCGGTCCTGGACCGTCTCGCCGCCGTCCTGCGCCGCTGCGCCGGCGTGGTGGTGGAGATCGAGGGCCACACCGACAGCCAGGGCCGCGAAAGCACCAACCTGGCGCTCTCGCAATCCCGCGCCGACGCGGTGCTCGACGCCCTTCTGGTCCGCGGCGCGCCCTACCGGGCCCTGCGCGCCCGCGGCTACGGCGAGGCGCGGCCCATCGCCGACAACGCCGAAGAAGAGGGCCGCGCCCGCAACCGCCGCATCGCCTTCTCCGCCGCGCCGCCGGGGACGACCCGATGACCGCCGTCGAGCTCGCCCTTGCCTTCGCCGCCGCCATGCTGGCCGCCGGGGCCTGCGGCTGGGGGCTGCGGGCCCTGCGCGGCAGCCTAGGCGCCGACGCGCCCGACGCCGCCCAGGCCGACGCCCTCGCCGCCCGTCTCGCCGAGGCCGAGGATCTGCTGGATCAAGAGCGCGAGGCCGCCCGCGCCGCCCTCGCCGAGGCCGAGGCCCGCCTCGCCGAGACCCAGGCGCGCCTCGGCGGCGCCCTGGCCGAGCGCCAGGCCGAGCTCGACGCGACCATGGACATCGTCGGCTCCCTGCGCCAACGGGTCGAGGCCCTGCGCCGCGGCGACGACGCCGCATGACCCGCCCCTGCCTACGCCTCCTCCCCCGCGTCGCCGCCGTCCCCGTCGCCGTCGCCGTCGCCCCCCCGCGCCGCGCCCTCGCGCCCTCGCCCGCCGCCCCCGCCCGACGCCCGCGCGGCGAAGCCGCGTGGCTCCTATCGCGCCGGAGGCGTGCGTTCCGCACGATCAGCCGCGCGCCTCTTCGCCTGCGGCGAATTCGGCGGGTCGCTGCGCTGGCGGGGCGTCGGCCGGATCGTCCGGCCCTGAACCGGACCGGCCCGCGCGCGATGGCGGCCGGGCCGCGGTCCGACAAAGGCCACGCCGCTGCGTGCCCCCCCGTCCGCGATCCGGCGCCCGCCCTGCGCCCGCGATGCGTCGCCGCCCGCCTCTCGTCCCGCCGAACACGCGCGTCCCGCACAATGGCCAGGAGGCCTCTTCGCCTGCGGCGAATTCGGCGAGTCGCTGCGCTGTCCGGGCGTCGGTCGGCCCGTCCGGCCCGAGATCGGACGGGTCCGCGCGTGACCGCGGACCGCCGGCAGACCGACAGTGGCCACGCCCCCGCGAGCCCGCCTGTCCGCGGTGCGGCGCCCGCCTTGCGCCCGCGCGCCAGGGCCGCTCGTTTCTCTTCGCGCCGAAAACGTGCGTTCCGCACCATTGCCGGGAAGCCTCTTCGCCTGCGGCGAATTCGGTGGGTCGGTGCGCGGGCGGGACGCCGGCTGGACACTCCGTCGCCGAACCGGACCGGCCCGTGCGCGACGGCGGTCCGAAGACCGCCCAGGCGCAGCCCGGCCGCCGCGCCCGGGCGCATCCCGCGGATGACGTCCGTCCGTCGCCGAAGCCGCGGCGCCGCTCGGCTCGCGTCAGGCCCGAAGCGCGCGGTCCCCTCAGCGGGCCGAAGGCCTCTTCGCGCGCGGCCGCCTCGGCGGCGCGCTTCGCCGACGGGGCTCGGGCCGGACCATCCGGCGCTTTCTCGGGCCTTTCCGCGCCGAAGCCCGCCCCGACGGCGACCCAGGCATCGCCCCGCCGCCGCGCGCCCGCCCGTCGCCCTCCCGTCGCCCACATGACGGCTCCCCGCGGCCTCCGCGGCCCGGCAGCCGCACGTCCGTCATGACGGTCTCGAAGCCCTTCCGCTCGCGGCCGAATCGGCGCGCCGCAGCGCAGGCGGGGCTCGGGCCGGATCGTCCGCCCCTGACGTCGACCTGTCCGCGCGGCGCTGCGCCCCGTCGGGGGCTCAAGCCTCGCTCAGCAGCCGCATGCCCGTCCGTGCTGCAGGCGGGGCCCGCCCGCAATCGGCGCGGCGGCGCCGCTCGGCTTCCGCACCGCTGCCGGCATGCGACCTGCATGGCCGCAAGGGAGCCTCGTCGCCTGCGGCGACTTCGGCGGGTCGCTGCGCTGGCGGGGCGTCGGCTGGCTCGTCCGGCCCGAGATCGGACGGGCCCGAGCGTGGTGGCGGTCCGCCGGTTGACCGGCAAAGGCCGCGCCGCCGCGAGCCCGCCCGTGCGCGATACGGCGCCCGCTCTGCACCTGCTCCGCGGCGGCGGCGCAGTCTTCTCTTCGCGCCGAAAGCGTGCGTTCCGCGCCATGGACCGGAGGCTTCTGCGCCTGCGGCGACTTCGGCGGGTCGCAGCGTTGGCGGAGCGCCGGCCGGATCGGACCGGCCCGCGGGCGGCGGAGGTCCGGCGGCAGGCCGAGAGACGCCGTGCCGCCGCACGCCCATCCGTACGCCAGACGGCTCCCGCCCCGCGCGTGACGAAAGTTCGGCGGCCGACCTTGCGACGCTCCGACGGGGAGCGAGGCGCCCGATGACCTCCTCGCCCGAGACCTGCGCCGTCCCGCCCCCGTCACGGGACGAGCCCGACGCGCCCCTCTGGGGCGACCCC
>JBCCPD010000397.1:0-3899 GCA_039025075.1 Pseudomonadota bacterium
CAGGAGATCGTCGACACCGCCAAGCGGACCGGCGCGCAGGTGCGGGGGCCCATCCCGCTGCCCAACAAGATCGAGAAGTTCACGGTGCTGCGCGGCCCGCATATCGACAAGAAGTCGCGCGAGCAGTTCGAGATCCGCACCCACAAGCGGCTTCTCGACATCGTGGACCCGACGCCGCAGACGGTGGACGCGCTGATGAAGCTCGACCTCGCCGCCGGCGTCGACGTCGAAATCAAGCTCTGAGGAGGGCCGCATGATGCGCTCCGGAGTGATTGCGAAGAAGCTGGGCATGACCCGGCTCTTCCAGGAGGACGGGAAGCAGGTTCCCGTGACCGTCCTTCAGATGGACAAGGTGCAGGTCGTGGCGCAGCGCACGTCCGAGCGCGACGGCTATTCGGCCGTGCAGCTCGGCGCGGGCTCGGCCAAGGCCAAGCGGACGGTGCAGGCCATGCGCGGCCACTTCGCCAAGGCGAACGTGGAGCCCAAGCGCAAGCTGGCCGAGTTCCGCGTGGCGCCCGAGAACCTGATCGAAGTCGGGGAGGAGATCACGGCCGACCACTACTTCGAGGGTCAGTTCGTGGACGTCGCCGGCACCTCGATCGGCAAGGGTTTTGCAGGCGCCATGAAGCGGCACAATTTCGGCGGTCTGCGCGCCTCGCACGGCGTGTCGATCTCCCACCGCTCCCACGGCTCGACCGGCCAGTGCCAGGACCCCGGGCGGGTGTTCAAGGGCAAGAAGATGGCCGGCCATATGGGCGCCGCGCGGGTGACCGTGCAGAACCTGCAGGTGGTCAAGACCGACAGCGAGCGCGGCCTGATCATGGTCAAAGGCGCCGTTCCGGGCTCCAAGGGCGGCTGGGTGACCATCCGCGACGCGGTTAAGAAGCCGTTCCCGGAGAACGCGATTCTGCCGGCGGCGCTGAAGTCCGAGGCGGAGAAGGCCGCGCGGCTGGCCGCCGAGGCGGCCGAGGAAGCGGCGCGCGCCGAAGCGGAGGCCGAAGCGGCGAAGGCCGCCGAGGAAGCCGCGGCGCAGGAGGCCGCGCTCGCCGAGGCCGAGGCCGAGATCAAGGCCGACCAGTCCGGCGACGCCGCGCCGGACGGCGATGCGCCCGAGGCCGGCGCGGCCGAGGATGGGGAGAAGAAGGAATGAAGACTGAAGTCCTCACCCTCGAGGCGGCGGCGGCGGGCGAGATCGAGCTTGACGACGCGATCTTCGGGATCGAGCCGCGGGCCGACATCCTGCAGCGCGTGGTCCGCTGGCAGCTGGCCAAGCGCCAGGCCGGTACCCACAAGACCAAATCGCGCGGCGAGACGTCCTTCACCACCAAGAAGATGTACCGCCAGAAGGGCACAGGCGGCGCCCGCCATGGCGACAAGGGCGTCACGCAGTTCCGCGGCGGCGGCAATGCGAAGGGGCCGGTGGTGCGCTCCCATGCGCATGACCTGCCCAAGAAGGTCCGCGCCCTCGGCCTGAAGATGGCGCTCAGCGCCAAAGCCAAGGAAGGGCGCGTGATCGTCGTGGACGGTCTGGAGCTGGCGGAGGCTAAGACCAAGCTCGCCAAGGCCGCGCTCGACAAGCTGGGCGCGCGCCGGACGCTGGTGGTGGACGGGGCGGAGGCGCCCCAGGTCTTCGCCCGCGCGGCGCGCAACATCCCGGACGTGGACGTGATGGCGAGCGCCGGCGCCAACGTCTACGACATCCTCCGCCGCGACACGCTGGTGATCACCAAGGCCGGGGTCGAAGCCCTGCAGGAGCGCCTGAAATGAGCGTGAAGCCCGAACTCTACGACGTGATCCGCAAGCCGGTGATCACCGAGAAGGCGACCATGGCCTCCGAGGCCAACGCGGTGGTCTTTGAAGTGTCCATCGACGCCAACAAGCCGCAGATCAAGGAAGCGGTGGAGGCGCTGTTCGGCGTCAAGGTGAAGGCGGTGAACACCTCCGTGCTCAAGGGCAAGGTCAAGACGTTCCGCGGCCGCAAGGGCCGCCGCAAGGACGTCAAGCGGGCCTTCGTGACCCTTG
Organism: Pseudomonadota bacterium; assembly: GCA_039025075.1. GTDB lineage: Bacteria > Pseudomonadota > Alphaproteobacteria > Rhodobacterales > Rhodobacteraceae > Albimonas. The sequence goes on from JBCCPD010000397.1 coordinate 2,023, forward strand.
AAGACGGCAACATGATCGACGTGACGACGGGCCTCTGAACCCGACGTCCCGACCTGAGACGGCTGACGGCCTCAAACGACGGAAGACAGCAAGATGGCGTTGAAATCCTACAACCCCACGACGCCGGGCCAGCGCGGGCTGGTTCTGATCGACCGTTCGGAGCTGTGGAAAGGCCGCCCCGAAAAGACCCTCGTCGAGGGTCTGACCAAGAAGGGCGGACGCAACAACACCGGACGGATCACCGCGCGGCGGCGCGGCGGCGGGGCCAAGCGGCTCTACCGCATCGTCGACTTCAAGCGTCGCAAGTGGGACGTGCCGGGCGTGGTGGAGCGGATCGAGTACGATCCGAACCGGACCGCCTTCATCGCCCTCGTGAAGTACGAGGACGGCGAAAAGGCCTACATTCTGGCTCCGCAGCGGCTGGCGGTGGGCGACAACGTCGTCGCCGGGTCCAAGGTCGACGTGAAGCCGGGCAACGCGATGCCGTTCACGGGCATGCCCATCGGCTCGATCGTCCACAACATCGAGCTCAAGGCGGGCAAGGGCGGCCAGATCGCCCGCGCGGCGGGGACCTATGCTCAGTTCGTGGGCCGGGACGGCGGCTACGCGCAGATCCGGCTGAGCTCGGGCGAGCTGCGGATGGTGCGGCAGGAATGCATGGCGACGGTGGGCGCGGTGTCGAACGCCGATCACCAGAACCAGAACCTGGGCAAGGCGGGTCGGCGGCGGCACCTCGGAAAACGCCCGGCCGTGCGCGGCGTGGCGATGAACCCGATCGACCACCCCCATGGCGGCGGCGAGGGCCGCACCTCGGGCGGCCGCACGCCGGTCACGCCCTGGGGCAAAGACACCAAGGGCCGCCGCACCCGCAAGAACAAGCAGACGCAAAAGTACATCATCCGCTCGCGCCACGCGCGCAAGGGACGCTGAGGAGGACGAGATGCCTCGTTCCGTTTGGAAAGGTCCGTTCGTCGACTCCTACGTCCTGAAAAAGGCGGAGAAGGCGGCGGCGTCGGGCCGCAACGACGTGATCAAGATCTGGTCGCGCCGGTCGACCATCCTGCCGCAGTTCGTCGGCCTCACCTTCGGGGTCTACAACGGGCAGAAGCACATCCCCGTATCGGTCAGCGAAGACATGATCGGGCACAAGTTCGGCGAGTTCTCGCCGACCCGCACCTATTACGGCCACGCCGCCGACAAGAAAGCGAAGCGGAGGTAATCATGGGCAAGACCCCGAACCCCCGCCGCGTGGCGGAGAATGAGGCGATGGCGGTGAGCAAGATGCTCAAGACCTCGCCCCAGAAGCTGAACCTGGTCGCCGGGCTGATCCGCCGCAAGCCGGTCGGCCGCGCAATGGACGAGCTGCTGTTCTCCAAGAAGCGCGTCGCGGCCGACGTGCTGAAGACGCTCAAGTCGGCCGTCGCCAACGCCGAGAACAATCACGGCCTCGACGTCGACGAGCTGGTCGTCGCAGAGGCCTGGGTGGGCAAGAACCTGGTGCTCAAGCGCGGCCGCCCGCGGGCGCGCGGCCGGTTCGGACGGATCGAGAAGCCGTTCAGCCAGATCACCATCAAGGTGCGCCAGATCGAGGAGACCGCCTGATGGGCAACAAGGTCAATCCCATCGGTCTGCGTCTGCAGATCAACCGCACCTGGGACAGCCGCTGGTATGCGGACGACAAGGAGTACGGCAAGCTCCTGCACGAGGATCTCAAGATCCGCGAGTTCATCAAGGAGACGTGCAAGAACGCCGGCGTCTCCCGCGTCGTGATCGAGCGTCCGCACCGCAAGTGCCGGGTGACGATCCACACCGCGCGTCCGGGCGTGATCATCGGCAAGAAGGGCGCGGACATCGAGAAGCTGCGCCAGAAGGTGGCC
>JBCCPD010000398.1:0-3885 GCA_039025075.1 Pseudomonadota bacterium
CCGTGGGTGATCCAGGTCTTGTTGCCGGTGATCGCCCAGTCGTCGCCGTCCTTGACCGCCCGGGTGCGAAGGGAGCCGAGGTCCGAGCCGGTGTTCGGCTCTGTGAAGACGGCCGTGGGCAGGACATCGGACGACGCGAATTTGGGCAGCCAGTGGGCTTTCTGGGCGTCCGTGCCGCCGGCGATGACCAGCTCCGCGGCGATTTCGGAGCGGGTGCCGAGCGATCCGACGCCGATATAGCCGCGCGACAGCTCCTCCGAGACGACGCACATGGCGGTCTTGCCCATGCCGAAGCCGCCGAATTCCTCGGGGATGGTGAGACCGAAGACGCCCATCTCGGCCATTTCCTGGAGCAGATCCATGGGGATCAGCTCGTCGTTCATGTGCCATTCGTGAGCGTGGGGCACGACCTTGTCGTCCGCGAAGCGCCGGAACTGGTCGCGGATCATGTCGAATTCTTCGTCCAGCGCGCAGTCGCCGAAGGTGGCGGCGCCGGCCTGGTCGCGCATCAGCTCCACCAGACGGCGGCGGGCGGCGTCGGAATTGCCGAACTGGGTGAGGGTCTGCACCGCCGGGTCCATCAGGACGCGCTGCGCCTCCTGCCCTAGGCCGAGGTCCTGCGGGCGCACGATCTCCCCCTGGCTCATGGGGATGCCGCCGTAGAGCTGCCAAAGGTATTCTCCGAAGGCGATCTGCAGGATCAGCTGCTCGGTCTCGCCCAGCTTGCCGGCCTCGTCGAGGCGGCGGGCCCAGGCGAGCATCTGGCGCAGGGATTCGACGTAGGTGGCGACCCAGGACAGGCCGTGGGCGCCGAACTGCCCTTCCTCCAGCTTGCGGCCGGAGGGGCGGCCGTCGACCACGACCTCCTCGGCGATGGCGCGGCGGGCCTCGGCGAAGAGAGAGTCCGCGGCGGCGACGGAGGCGGCGCACAGCCCCATCAGATCGGGGAGGAGCGCGTCCTGGGAAGTCTGGATCGGGGCGACCTGGTTCATGGCCGGTCCTTTCTGCGTCTGAGCGTTCCGTGTCGCGCCGCGCTGCCGGCTCAGCGTCCCGGGATAAGCGCCGGGAGTGGGCCGCGATCGGCAATGCTGCAACGCGGAACCGTGGGAGCGGATTGGGCGAAGGCCTATCGGGCGCCGCGGGCGCGGTCAACGACGGCGAAAGATAATTCGCGTGAAGGGGGTGCAAGGCGAAGTTTGTTGCGACGCGCCGCCGCACGCAGCGGCATGCCGTGGTCTAGGGCGCCGTTCGCCAAGCCCGACGCGCCGCCGTCGCCGGCTTTCGGCGGGAGGCGCCCGCTGCTAGAGGGGCGGCATGTCGCTGACCGATCTGCTCTCCGATCACGGCCTCGCCGCGCTGATCTTCGCCGTTTTCGGCATGACCGCCGCGGGGTTTTCCAAAGGCGTGGTCGGCTTCGCGCTGCCGATGATCTCGGTCTCTCTGATCGGCTCGGTGATGCCGGCGCAGATGGCCATCGCGGCGATGATCCTGCCGGGCATCGTAACGAACATATGGCAGACCTTTCGGCAGGGTTTGGGCGCGGCACGGCGCACCTTGCGCCAGTTCTGGCGGCTGAACGCCGTCCTTTTCGTGATGATCGCGCTTTGCGCCCAGCTGGTGACGATCCTGAGCGACCGAGCGCTGTTCTTGATCCTGGGTTTGGGGGTGAGCGTCTTCGGCGCGCTGCAGCTGTCTGGCTTCGGACTGCCGCCCACTCCGCCGGCGCGGCGCGGCGCGATGGAGGCCGTCGTGGGCGCGGTCGCGGGCTTTTTCGGAGGGCTGGCGGGGGTCTGGGGACCGCCGATCGTGCTCTATCTGACCTCTCTGGGCATCGACAAGCAGGCCATGGTGCGCGCTCAGGGCCTCAGCTACCTGATGGGGTCGGCGATCCTGACGGCGGCGCATCTGCGCTCCGGCCTGCTGTTGGGGCAGGGCGGGGCGCTGTCCCTTCTGATGATCGCGCCGGCCATGGCGGGGATGGCGGCGGGGCTGGCGGTGCAGGACCGGTTGAACCCGCAGCTGTTCCGCAAAGTGACGCTGGTCGTCCTGATCGCGGCCGGGCTGAACCTTCTTCGCCGCGGTCTCATGGGCTGAGGTTTCGGTGGGAGGCGCCTGGTCGCCGATGCCGAAGAGACGGGCCGAGAGACCAAGCGTCGTCTCTCGCGGCCGCGCGGTCGGTCGTCGACCCTGTCCGCCGCCGGCGTCCCTGGCGATCCGGCTCGCCGCCGTCCGCCGCGCCGCTTGACCCGACGCAGGCCGGCCGCTAGCAGCCGGAGCGATCCGGACCGCACGCCTCATCCCAGGGAGCTCGACCGCCATGCCCGACACTCTTCTGATCCTGCCCGGCGACGGCATCGGCCCCGAGGTGATGGCCGAGGTGCGCAAGGTCATCGACTGGTTCGGGGCCCAGGGCATGGGCTTCGAGGTCTCGGAAGGGCTCGTCGGCGGCTGCGCCTACGACGCCCACGGCACGCCCTTGACCGACGAGACCATGGCCCGGGCGCAGGAGGCGGACGCGGTGCTGCTCGGCGCCGTGGGCGGGCCGAAATGGGACGATCTGGACTTTTCGGTGAAGCCCGAGCGGGGGCTGCTGCGGCTGCGCAAGGAGATGGATCTTTTTTCGAACCTGCGGCCGGCGCAGTGCTTCGACGCTCTGGCGGATTTCTCCAGCCTCAAGCCCGACGTGGTCGGCGGGCTCGACATCATGATCATACGGGAGTTGACGTCGGGCGTCTATTTCGGAGAGCCGCGGGGCGTCTTCGAAGAGGGCAACGAGCGCGTCGGCGTCAACACCCAGCGCTACACCGAAAGCGAGATCGCCCGGGTCGCCCGGTCGGCCTTCGAGCTGGCGCGTCGGCGGTCGAACAAGGTCTGCTCGATGGAGAAGGCCAACGTCATGGAATCCGGCGTGCTGTGGCGCCAGGTGGTGCAGGAGATCCACGACGCCGAATACGCGGATGTGGAACTGAGCCACATGTACGCCGACGCCGGCGCCATGCAGCTGGTGCGCTGGCCCAAGCAGTTCGACGTGATCGTGACGGACAACCTGTTCGGCGATATCCTAAGCGACTGCGCGGCGATGCTGACGGGGTCGCTGGGGATGCTGCCCTCGGCAAGCCTGGGCCTGCCGATGGCGAACGGTAGGCCGAAAGCGCTCTACGAGCCGGTGCACGGATCGGCGCCGGACATCGCCGGGACGGGCAAGGCCAACCCCATCGCCTGCATCCTGAGCTTCGCCATGGCGCTGCGCTATTCCTTCGACCGAGGCGAGGCGGCGGACCGGCTGGAGGCGGCGGTGAACGCGGTGCTCGCGGACGGCGTGCGCACGGCGGATCTGCTGCAGGCGGAGGGGCAGACGCCGGTCACGACGTCTCAGATGGGCGATGCGGTGGTCGCGAAGCTGGCGGCGGCCTGAGCGGGACGACCCCGCGGGCGCTCACGCGTGAACGCCCGGTCAGGCCATCGGACAAAAAAATAGAGTCTTCGTTTGCTTAGGACGTTCTCTGAGCGACGTTGACGCAATGGCCTCGACGGGTTCAGCCTGGGCAAAGGTTTCAGGTTGCGTCTTGGACAGGAGGTTCGGCCATGCGGGCGCAGGGTTTCGCAGCGGCGGCTTTCGTCGTTTTCTGGTCGGGAACGGCGCTGGCGGGGCCCACGGCCGCGGCCGGCACGGAGGCGTTCTGCCAAGGCTATGCGGAGACCTATGAGGGCGTCTGGGTCGATGCAAGCGGCGTGGACACGCTGTTGTTCCGCTTCGCCATGAACCCGGACGGAACGGTTTGCTACGCGTGGCTGAACGCCGTGGCCCAATGGAACATCTCCGAGCCGGGCTCCAACAGCGGCCCGAACGGCGTCGTGAACGGGTCGCTGAGGATCTGGGGCGAG
>JBCCPD010000399.1:0-3884 GCA_039025075.1 Pseudomonadota bacterium
ATGGCGATGCGCACGGTGTTCATCATCACCGTGATCGGCGCCGCCGAGAGCAGCAGCACCGCCTTGTGCCAGGTCGGCCCCTTGTAGAGCGTCGCGAAGACGTAGCTGAAGGACATGATCGGGAAGAGGTAGCGCAGGCCCGAGCATGCCTCCGCCACCGCCAGCTTGAACTGCCCCAGATCGATGATGTTGCCGTCCAGCAGGACCGGCACGCCCATGGCCCGGATCATCTCGACCCCGAGCCAGGAGCTGAACAGCTGCAGTTCCGACGTCACCGCGTAGTGCACGAAGCCCGGCAGGGGCAGCATGAACACGAGGTGGATCACGGCGGGCCAGAAGTTCCTGCCCCGCTCCCACCCGAAGCTGACCAGGATGACCCCGGCGATCCAGACGATCAGCCCGTAGGCCACCACGTCGCCCACGCCCACGTAGATCCCCAGCATGCCGATCAGCGAGGCGAGCACCACCACGGCGACGCCCGGCCAACGATCGCTCACCGGCCCCGGCCGCGGCGGATAGGCCTTCAGTTGATGGGCGAAGAGATAGGCCGAGAGGAGCGGAATGATCGGCCCATGAGTGTACTCGGGCGTCGACCACGCCTGCAGCAGCGCCTCGATCCCGTCCCGGAACAGGAACCCGGAGGCCAGCACGGCGAGCGCGAGCAGCGCAGGCCCCGCCCAGGCTTGCGGCAGGCTCAGCGCGGCGGGCGCGGAAATCGGGCGCGTGGTCATGGGTCCGATCCTTTCGGGCGACAAGATGAACAAATACTGTAGGGCAAGCGGAGGATCAAGCCGCGGCGCGGCCCGAGCCCCCGACCTCGAGCGCGGGAAAGTTCGGTTTCCCCTCGGAATGCTTCATACGCCAGTCATAGACCTCGCGCACCTGCCGCGCCTTGGCGCTCCACGTAAAGTGATCGGCCACGTGTTCCCGCGCTCGGGCGCCGATCGCGGCCAACTCGCCGCGTCGCTCCAGCGCCGTCTCCAGCAGACCGCGCATGCCCTGCACGATCTCCTCGCGCAAGCCGATGGGCGTCTTGAAGCCCAGGCCCGGCCGCACCAGCTCGCCCGGGCCCGCATAATCCACGATCAGCGGCACGAGACCCAAGGACATGGCCTCCAGCACCACGCCGCCGCCGAACTCGCGCACGCTGGGGAAGGCCAGGACGGCCCCCTGGGCGGCCACGGCCTGCACCTCGCGATGCTCCAGCCAGCCGTGGAAGGTCACGGCGGCCTCCAGCCCCTCGCGCGCCACCAGGGCCTTGAGCTCCGGCAGCAGCGGCCCGTCCCCGATCATGTCGATCGCCAGCCGCCCGTCCTTCAGCAGGGGCGCGGCGGCCTCCAGCAGCATGTCCGGGCCCTTGTAGGGCACCATGCGGCCGATGAAGCAGGCGCGCAGGGGGCCATCGGGATCATGGGCCGCACGGGCGTTGAAGCGCGTCTGATCGATGCCGTTCTCAGGCACGTAGACGCACTTGGCGCGATGCTTTTCGGGGATCTCGCTCAACGTATGCCGCGACCCCGCCAGGATCGCCGAGGCCGCGTCCAGCGTCGCCCCCCGCCCCGGCATCAGCTTGTAGGCGCCGCGCACGTAGGACAGCCACTCCTTCTCCCGCCGCCGCTCCGCATCGAAACCCTTGGGCCAGGGCACTCCGCCGTTGAGCGGCCCCAGCACGAAGGGCACGCCGATGCGCCGCAGCTTCGGCGCAAGAGAGCTCGTCGCGGTCGGCGACAGCGGCGTGACCCGGTGCACCAGGTCGTAGCGGCCGGCGCGCAGGTCCTCGCCGAAACGCTTCCAGATCAGATGTTCGAAATAGGGATAGGAGATGGCGGAGATCGCCGTCGTCATCGTCCAGCCCTTGCCCTTCCCCATGCGCAGCACCGAGGCGAGCTTCCAGAGCGGCCGCGCCACGGCCTCGGAATCGATGGCGGTGAAGTCCTCGCCCTCGACCAAGCCGGCCCGCAGGATGGCCTCGCGATTGCGGATCTGGGTGACCAGATGCACGTCGGCCACCTCACGCAGCGCCTGCGCCAGGGACCAGCCCACCAGGGGCACGCTCACCCATTCGGGATTGGCGGCCTCGGCCACGACGAGCACGCGGGGGCGTCTGAAAGCATCTGCGGTCATGACGGCACCAGACGACCCGGGCTCCACGCAATCAAGCGGGATCGTTCGAAAACCCGCCGAAAGCCTTCAGGCCCCCGCCCCGCGCAGCACCACGCCGACGGTGCGGGCCAGCAGTGCGACGTCGGTGGCGAAGGACACCTCCTCCGCATAGCGCGAATCGAAGCCGGCGCGGGCCGTGAAGGCACCCTCGTGGCGCTCGGAGACCTGCCAGAAGCCGGTCAGCCCCGGGCGCAGCGCGCAATAGGCCCCGCGGTAGGGGCCGGCGGGATACATAGGCGCCTGCTCGGGCGTCATGGGGCGCGGACCCACCAGGCTCATGTCGCCCAAAACCACGTTCCACAGCTGCGGCAGCTCATCCAGCGAGCACGCCCGCAGGAACCGCCCCAGAGGCGTCACCCGCGGATCGCGGCGCAGCTTCTGGCAGCGGGCCCATTCGGCGGCGGCCTGCGGATCGGCCTTCAGCACCGCCGAGAGCCGGGCGTCGGCGTCCACCGCCATCGAGCGCAGCTTCCAGCAGGTGAAGCGGGTTCCGCCTCGCCCGACCCGGGTCTGACCGAAGAAGGCCGGCCCTCCGTCGAGCGCCGCCAGCAGCGCCAACAAAGCGATCAGTGGCAGAACGAACGGCGCGGCCAGCCCCACCAGCGCCAGATCGAGCCCGCGCTTGAGGCGGCGGGCGTAGAGGCCTTGCACCGCCGGACGCGCGGCGGGGCCGGCGTCCAGGTCAGTGGCGAGATCATGGAAGCTCATCCTGCATTCCCCAGCGGATGAAGAAGGACGGCCAGAGCTACGCGGCCCGATTCCCTTAACATGAACATAAAATTAACATCGCTGGCGGCGCAAGACCAGCGGAAATGAAAGGAGCCGCCGAAGCGGCTCCGATCAGCGGCGAATGATGGCGCGCAACTCCGTACGATCGACCTCTTAGGCCGCCTTCCGGGAGACACGGCGCGCAGCACCGGCCACGACAAAAGCCGTTCCAAGCAGAAGGACGCCAGCGGGAACCGGGATCGCCGCCTCGATACGGAAATCCAGATTGGACGCCGCGCGGAAACCAGTCCAGCTCGCTCTGAGAAACTGCATTTCCCCTGCAGTTGCGAAAGTCGTCAGAAGCTCGGTGGTATTGAAGTCAGAAGTGAGCGAACTAATCACAGTGCTCTCGTCATCTTCAAGCCACGCGATTTCAAGGCCTGAGAAACCGCTCAGCGGGCTCACCGTCGAGAAGTTGGTCGTGAACAAACCATCCTCGGCCGCCGTGAACTTGAACACGACCGAGCCCGCCGCAAGACTGCCCGTGCTGGACCCAAGCTCGCCGATCAGCACCGTGTCATCCGAAAGCGAATTGTCGGCGCCGATCGGGCCCGCGCTCGCAGCGCCGCCATCGGTCAAAGAGAACACCTGCAGTGCATGCGGCGCGCTGCTGTCAGGCGTATACGTCAGGTTGCCCGACGTCGTCACCGCATATGCAGCAGTCGAAGAGATCGCGAGCGCCGCGACCGCGGCCAAGACTTGGAATTTCATCGTGCACCCCATCGGAAGGTTCCCCGGGTCAGATGCACGCGACCCCATGTTTCAATACTGAATCATTTGTTAACGGAGAGCTGCGCGGCGATCAAGCGGAGAGTCTCGGGCGACAAGGCCCTCCCGCGCCCGATTTCGGCGAGAAACAGCCCGGATTCGCTCGAAACCTTCCCTCCGCAGGCGCCCTCGCCGCGAAAAACGACCTCCGCCTTGAAATCGCCGCTACCCGCCTGCCCTCCAAC
>JBCCPD010000400.1:0-3878 GCA_039025075.1 Pseudomonadota bacterium
CCGCCGGCCGCAGCGACGGCGGCCGTCAGCTGCTGGCGTCCTGGCAGGCCTGGGGCACCGCCGTCACCAAGTCCCCGAGCCTGCGCGCCGTGGACTTCAGCCTCGAAGACGACATGGAGACCAACCCCCGCTACCCGCGGGACGTCTGGAGCGGCTTCGACTCGATCCTCGGCACCCCCGCGAACATCCCGTCGGACCGGGAGAAGAACTGGCCGTTCCGCGAGGACGCCGCGGAGAATCCCGGCCAAGACGGCCTGCGGCCGGAGGAGCCCGCGGAGCATGGCGAAGCCGGCGACGCCTCCCTCGGCATCGTCGGCGACGGCGCCTCGGACGCGCGCAGCGCGCCCTCGCTAGTGTACGTGCACGACATGGGCGTGCGGGACGGGGCGCTGAGCTTCAACATCATCCGCATCGGCCAGGCCGCGCAGGAGGCGACGGTGAGCTGGCGCATCTCCGGTCTCGGCGGGAACGGCGTCTCCGCCGGCGATTTTGCGGCGGAAACGGCGCTGACCGGTTCCGTGACCTTCGACGCGGTGGCGCTGACGCCCTCGGACGATCTTGGCACGGCGCGCGGCGCCGTTTCCCGGATCGTGACGCTGAACCTGATCGAGGATGGACGCGCCGAAGGAACGGAGGGCTACCGCATCCAGCTGGAAAACCTGTCCGGCGCGGGGGCCGAGCTCGGCACCGCCTCCGTGACCGGGACGGTGACCGACGTGGATGAGAGCGGATCCGGCGGCGGCGCGCCCGAGCCCAGGGCCACGAACGGCCGCGACCGCTTCACCGGCGACGGCGGGCGCGACCGCTTCGACGGCAAGGGCGGAAACGACGTCATCTCCGGCAAGGGCGGTCGAGACGTGCTCAAAGGCGGAAACGGCAAGGACCGGATCGACGGCGGCCGCGGCAACGACGTGATCGACGGGGACCGAGGGAACGACCGCCTCGAGGGCGGCGCCGGCAAGGACGATTTCCGCTTCGCGCGCGGCGACGGCAAAGACGTGATCACCGACTTCCGGCTGAACCAGGACGACATCCAGATCCGCGGCGTCAAACGCTTCGCCCAGCTCGACATCGAGCAGCAGGGCCGCCACGCCGTCATCGACCACGGCCGCCGCAGCGACGAGATCAAGCTTTTGCGCGTGGACGTCGACGACCTGGACGCCCGGGACTTCATCTTCTCCTGAGTCGACGGCGTGGTTATCGCCTAGGGCGACGGCGCGATCTTCGCTGCGGCGCTGGCGCGCCCGGCCCGCCGCGTGATCCGCACCCCTGCTCACGCATGCAAAATATTGATTGTGATATAGATGTCAGGACTTTAAGAGGGTGCTCAAGCTTGAGCATCCCCCGCGCTCACACCCGCCGCCCGAAAATCCTGAGGCGGGAGACGCCCCCGTCCGGATGGATGTTCAGCTTCACGTGGGTCACCGGCCCCATCTTCGCCAGGTCCTCGCCGTCGAAGACATGGATCCGGTCCGGTCCCAGCTTCTTCTCTTCCAGAAGCCGCGTCCAGAACATCGACTGCGTGACGATCGACTCGTCCGTTCCCCAAGCCACCTCTGCCGCCTGGACGCTGGCGCGGTCCGGAAAGTTGCCCTTGAAATGCGCCGTGTCGATCTCGATCCGGCTCACCTCGCCGGCCGCGCCCAACTGCACGATGATCCAATCGTAGCCCGGCTCGCGCCGCCGCCGCGTCTCCCACCCGTCGCCCATGTCGCGCCCGCGCCCTTCGGAGAGCAGCGCCCAGACGTCTCCGTAATGCGCATCGTTGTAGCTCAGCACCCGCCCGCCGTTCCGCAGCGCGCTCAGCTCCACCACCCCGTCGCGGTCCGAGCCCTCCCAGCTCGGCGCCGGATCGCCGTAGACCCGCAGCCGCGCCACCCCGCCGTCGGGGAAGATGTTCAACCGCACCCAATTGTAGAGGCCCTGGCTCGCCACGGTCACGAAGTGATGGGCCGACGGCCGCAGCGTGGTCGACGGCACGATCTCCGTCCACGCGGTCCGCTCCGTCGGCTCCTTCTCGGAATACACTGCCCAGACCGAGGCCGCCCGCGGGTAGTTCCCGGTGAAATGCGAGGTGTCGATGTCCACCCCGGCGATCGAGCCTTTGCCGCCCAGCCGCACCGTGCACCAATCGTGCCCGCTGTCGCGCCGCCGCCGGCTCTCCCACCCGTCCATCCACTTGCCGTTCTCGTCGAACACGCCGGGACGGAACACCGGCGGCCCGTCCTGGATCAAGCGCCCTCGATCGGCGAAGAAATCGTCCGAGGCGGCCACCGCCTCCGCCCCCAGGCGCGGCGAGGCGAGGTTGATGCGCGTGGACGCCCAGTCGGGCAGCTCCGCCGGCTCGGCCACGATCTCCTGAAACATCGGCTCTCCTCAGAGGCTTGCCAGGCCTCAACATCGGCCTTGCCAGGCGCAGCGGCAAGGCCCCCGGCCCGCGTCGGCGGAAGCGACCCGCATGCTGCATCGCAAATGTCGTTTTTTAGCTATAGTGCGCGGAGGTGACCGCAGAAAAGGAACGCGAGATGAAAGACATCGACCCCGTCCCCCTCACCGAGGCGGAGCAGATTTCCGACATCGCGTTCGGCTTCATGGCCTCCAAGGCTTTGTTCGCGGCGCTGCACAACGGGCTTTTCACCCACCTTTCCGCGCGGCCCGCCACGGCCGAGGAGGCCGCCGCCGCCGCCGGCCTGCACCCCGACCGGGCGCGGACCTTGCTGACCTCGCTCGCCTCCCTCGGCCTCGTGACGGTGGAGGAGGATCGATTCGCCAACTCCCCTGCCGCGGAGGCCTTCCTGGTCAAAGGGGCCCGCTACGATTTCGGCGACTATCTGCGCCTGCAGGTGGACCGGCAGATGTACGGGCTGATGGACCAGATCGAGGGGGCGCTGGCGGGCACGCTCGGCCAGCAGCACACCAAATCCTACGCCGAATGGTTCTCCGACCCTGCCGAGGCCAAGCTCTATTCCGACAGCCAGCACGCCGGCAGCCTCGGCCCCGCCCGCGGCCTCGCCAAGCTGGTGGATCTGTCCGGCGGCAAGAAGCTCCTCGACGTCGGCGGCGGCACCGGCGCCTTCGCCATCACCCTCGCGAAGGCCTACGAGGATCTTTCCGTCGCCATCGTCGACTTCCCCAACGTCGCCGCCGTCGGCCGCGGCTACGTCGAGGCGGCCGGCCTCTCCGACCGCATCCGCTATCAGGAGGGCAACGCCCTCGAAAGCGAATGGCCGAAAGGCCAGGACGCGATCCTGATGAGCTACCTCTTCTCCGGCGTTCCCGGAGAGCTCCACGAAAACCTCATCGACCGCGCCCTAGCCCATCTGAACCCCGGCGGCCGCCTGATGATCCACGACTTCGTGGTGGCGTCCGACCGCACCGGGCCGAAGCTCGCCGCCCTCTGGCAGCTCCAGCACACCGCCTTCACCCCCAAGGCCCGCAGCCTCGACGACGCCTGGCTGGAGGAGGTGCTGACCCAGGCCGGCTTCAAGGACGTGAGCGTCGGCCCTATGATCCCCGGCATGACCATGCTGGCGCTCGGGGCCAAGCCCTGAGCGGCAGGACCCGGGTCGCCTTCGCGTTTCGGCGAGCTCGATGTTCCGTGCCGCGGTCCACCGCTACGAGGTGATCTCCAGGAAGCGCGCAAACCTGGTCCAATCCCTTCTCGACGCCCGCCAACCCGTGACGCGCCGCTCGCATGAGGCAACGCGGCGTCGGGCCGAAGGCCCCCGCCGCGCCCGGCCCAACGGGAGACGAGCGGCTTCGCCGCGAAAGCGACGGGCGGGAGCGCGCCCTTCCCGGAGCAGCGCACGCGTCAAGGCGAGAGCTCCCGCCCGTCGGCGCCGCCCAGCGGGCGTCGCATCCCGGTGTGCCAGGGCGCC
>JBCCPD010000401.1:0-3866 GCA_039025075.1 Pseudomonadota bacterium
CCGCTCTCCACGCGCGGCCCCGGCCCGGGACGGCGCGCGCCGGTCAGCCCCGGCGCGCCGCCCGCTTCGCCTCCCCTCGGCAGCGGTCGGAGCAGTAGCGCACCTCCTCCCAGACCTTCTCCCACTTCTTGCGCCAGGCGAAGGGCCGGCCGCACCAGGCGCAGTCCTTGCTGGGCAGATCTCCCTTGCGGCGCATCTTGGCCATCAGAGGTCGAGCCGCCCTTGCCTGGGATCAGGCGCCGCCGCCTCCCGCCGCCGCGCCGCGCGCTGCGAGGCCGCGCCGACCTGCTTCAGGCCGGACTTGCGGGACCCATGGGCCGCTTGGATCGCATTCGCCGCCTCCCGGAACCCCTCGCCGCGCCGCACCGCATAGATCCGGTCCTTCGCCGCCTTGGCCGCCGCGACCACGTCCACCATCGGCGGCGGATAGCCCTTCGGCGGAGCCTCCGCCCGCCACGGCTCATGCGCGAGAGCATCCGTCAGATCCCGCACCTCCGGCACCCATCGGCGGATGAAGATCGCCTGCGGGTCATGGTCCTTGCCCTGCTTGACGGGATTGTAGAGCCGCACCGTGTTGATCCCGGTGGTCCCGCTCTGCATCTGGCTCTGGTTCCAATGGATGCCCGGCTCGTAGTCGGCGAAGGCCCGCGCCAGATGCAGGCCCGACCCGCGCCAGTGCAGCCACAGATGGTAGCTCGCCACCGCCTGCAGCATCGCCCGCATGCGGAAGTTGATCCAGCCGGTGGCGTTCAGCGCCCGCATGCAGGCGTCCACGAAGGGCAGCCCCGTGCGCCCCTCCGCCCAGGCGGCGAGCCGGTCGGCTCCCTCGCCCTCCGGCCGCACCGCATCGAAGGCCGGATGCACGTTCTCGGTCTCGAAGCGCGGCTCGCTCTCCAGCTTCTGCATGAAATGGCAGCGCCAGTGCAGCCGCGCGTCGAACGCCCCCAGCGCCTTGCGCCAGTCCCGCGCCGCCGGATCCGGATCGCCCCGCAGCTCGGCCAGCCGCGCGCGGGCCGCTTGCGCCACCTCCCGGGTCGACAGCGTGCCCAGCGCCAGGTGCAGCGACAGGCGCGAGCAGCCCTCATAGGCGGTCAGCGGGCTCGACAGCGTCTTGTGATAGCGCGCCCCCCGCGCCTCCAGGAACGACCCAAGGGTCGACAGCGCCGCCCCGCGCCCGCCCGGCTGCGTCCCGTCCGGCACGTCGAGCCCGAGCGCCTCGGGCCGGGGCAGCGCCTGCGTCGCCGCCTCGGCCCAAGCCACGCCTTCGGGCGCGCTCAGCTGCGGCAGCGCCGCCCTGCGCTCCCATTCCTTGGCCCAGCCGTCGCGGGACCGCAGCCGCCGCTGGACTCCGCCCGTCGGCGCCTCCTGCAGCGCAATCCCGGCCTCCCGCGCCCAGGCCGCGACGGCGCGGTCGCGCCGATACGTCCACTGATTGCCGGTCTCCTCATGGGCATGGATCGCCGTGATCCGCCCCTCCGCGGCGAGCGTCGCGAAGACCGCCGCCGCCTCCCCCACGCGGATCGTCAGCCGCCCGCCCAAAGCCCTCAAATCGCCGTCGAGCGCCGCCACAGACTCCGCCAGCGGCGCCCATTGCCGTCCCGAGACGTCCGGCAGCCGCCAATATTCCGGCTCGACGATGTAAAGCGGCAGAACCCGCCCGCCCTCGCGCCCCGCCGCCTCCGCCGCGGCGCATAGGGGCGCGTGGTCTTCGACGCGCAGATCGCGCTTGAACCAGACGATGCGGATCGAGCCTTGCATGGCCAAGACGTCGCGCCAGGCCGCCGCGGTTTCAAGCGTCCCCGTTGACGCGGACGCGCCGCGCGCGCGGCCTGGTCAAGCTGCGAAAACCCTCGCCCCGGCAGCAGGCGCCTCACCGAAAACCGTCTTCAAGTCCTCTGCCCGAAGAACCGTTTCCCCAAGCGTCGATGCGAACGCGCCGTCTAGCCGCGACCCATCGCCCCGCCGCTGCGACCCGCGCCGCTCACCAAACTGCAAACCGACGAACGCCGCAGGATCGTACGCATCCCCCGCGGCTCCGCGCCGGCGCCCCGGAGCCGACCGGCAGGCACGCTCCCGCGAACGGCGAAGACGCGGCGCGACTTCCCGCATCGCCGACGCCCGCAAGCCCATCGGCGACGCTCCGCCCGACGCCGACCCGAGACCCGCACCGCGCCCCGCGCGTCACGCCCCATGCGACGCGAGGCCCCGCCCAGCGCGCTTCTCACGTCGCCAACCGCGCCGACGACTCCCACGGCGACCACGATCCAGTCGCTACGTGCAGGAACCCAGCCGACGCATGGCCTCGAATGATCGCCAAGACGAGCCGGGCGCCTCCGCGCGAGCCTGCCGACAGCGCAACCTCCCTGATGCTCCTTCCGACGACTTCGTCGATCTCGCCGTCTCGCCTCCGGCAAAGACCGCGTCACGCGCCACCGTCTCGCGGCCGCCAAGCCCGCCGGCGTCGGAGCGTCTCGGGCCACCTCGGCCGCTCCAGTCTCAGACCGATGGCGGTTTAGTCCTCACCCCGCGCGGTCATTCTCCGAGCGCGGTCCCGTCCCCGCAACGAAACCCGTGGAGCGCGCAGCGGAGCGACGCTCCACCGTGCCCGACCTGGCCGGCACGCAGATCCTCGACGAAGAGACCGGGCTGGGCCTCCCCCTGCGCCCCGATGCAGGCGAGCCGGCGTTTGCAGCCGACGCCAACCTCGCCGTGCGGCCCCGCACCGATGCTCGAGCGCCCATCACCGAGCCGCTCTCATGCGGTCCGCGCAGAAGAGCGCGACGGGACAGCGTCGACCGACGCCGGCCCCCAACGCTGTCTGTGCGCCTCGGCCCTAAGCCGAACGCAGATGCGAAAGCTGCGCGAGCCGCCTTGGCCGGCGACGCCCTCCAAATGCTCTCCGAAGTATTCTCTCTGCAAACCAATGCGTTCCGTTTCTCCTCCGACCAAAGGCGCCGCTTCACCCGGCCGGCGCCTGACCTGAGCGATTGAGCGACCCGCCGAGGTTTCAGACCGGCGCGCCGCCCGCCTCGCGCCGCTGCTGGACGCACGCTTCCGCAACGCTCACGCGCACGCCAGAGCTTCCAGAGCTAGACGGCTTGCCGTCTTCAGGAACGTCATGCAGCCCGCCACGCTCTCAGCCTGCCTCGCATCCGCCCGTGCGCTCCGCTGAACCTTCCCTCTCGCCGGCACGCAAGCCCGCACCGCCAAGGTGAAGAACGCGGCGCAACGCAGCTCCCCTCCTGGCCCCTTCGCGCCCCGCCGCGACGTCAGCCGGGCTCGCCATCCGTCTCTCGCCTCCGCCCGGCGTTGGCCCTCGCCTCCGCCGCCGCCCGCGCCGCCAGGGTTTCGAGCGCGCGGCGGCGTCCGAAGGCGCGGGCGGCCTCGGCGCGCGCCTCCGCGGCCGAGCGCTCCAGACGGTCGATGTCGGCCGCGGCCGCCCGCGCGCGCTCGCGCTGGATCGCGCGCCAGCGCTCGGCCTCGGACCATTGGACCGGCGAGGCGTCCTGCAAAGGCGCGCGCTCGGCCCGCAGCGCCGCCATGGCCGCGAGACGGCGGTCCCTCGCCGCGGCCAGAGCCGCCCGCTCCGCCGCCAACCGCGCCAGCGGAGCGAGCTCGGCCGCCCGCGCCACCTCGGCGAGACGGCGCAGCCGGTCAGACACGGCGGGCCCCGACCGCCGCAGGCTGCGGAGTTGCCCATCGCGTCGCGCGACCGTCGACCGCCAAGCCGCCTCCAAAGATCGGCTCGCGCATCGCAAGCCGCGCCGGCCGAGCCTCGCGCGCCCCGCGGTTCGACCGCGACGGGCGGAAGCGGAGCCGCGGCGCCGCCGCGACGGCGCGAGCCTCCGCGACGCCGCCGCGCGCGC
>JBCCPD010000402.1:0-3859 GCA_039025075.1 Pseudomonadota bacterium
CCGCCGCCGCCGCGAAGGCCGCCTCCAGCGCCCGGCCCCGCGGGCCTGCGTCCTCGTCCAGCAACGCCGCCGGCGGCTCCCCCTGCCAAGCGATCACGAAAAGCCGCGGACGCGACTGCGGCAGGAACCAAGCCGCGTCCACCACATGCGCGTCCCAACGATACCCGGCCGAGGCCAGCGCCGCCGTCAGCGTCGCGAAATCCTCCGACCCGTTGGCGCTCGCCAGCCCCACCACGTTCTCGATGGCCAACGTCCGCGGCGCCCGCCCCTCCTTCGCCAGGCGCTCGATCAGGAACCAGAACGCCCAGAACACCGACGAGCGGGACCCGGCCCCCACCCCCATGCCCCGCCGCGCGCCGGCGAGGCTCAGGTCCTGGCAGGGGAACGACGCCCAGGCCAGGTCCGCCCGAGGCACCTCCGTCGGAGACACCTGCGCCACATCCCCCTCATGCAGATGCGCCCCCCCGAAATTCTCCCGATAGGCCGTGCATTTGGCCGCGTCGTGGTCGTTGGCCCAAAGGCACTCCCACCTCGGCCCCAGCCCCAGCCGCGCCATGCCTCCGCCGGCGAAGAACTCCAGAAACGTCCGGCTCACGCCGCCGCCCGCCCGGCGCCGAAGGCGGCCATGCGCGAAAGGGCCTCGCGCAGCCCCGACGGCCCTTCGTTGGCGAAGGCCATCCGCAGGGTCCGCTCCCCAAGCGGGTCGTCTTTCGGACAGAATATCGTGCCGGGCAGCAGCAGCAGCGACTGCTCGTCCACCAACGCCTTCGCCACCACCGGCGAGGGCGCCTCGAACGGATGTCGCAGATAGGCGAAGTAAGCGCCGGCTCCCAGCACCTCCCAATCCAAGAGGGCCTGCCGCGCCTCGTCCTCGATCACCGCGCGCCGCGCCAGGATCTCCGCCCGCTGCTCGGCCACGAAGCCGGAGAGCTCCCGCAGCCCATGCAGCGCCGCGATCTGCCCCAGCCGCGGCGCGCAGATGGTCACCGTGTCGAGCCATTTCTCCGCCAGCGCGATCCGCTCCGGCGAGGCCACCATCGCCCCGCAGCGATGCCCGGTCAGCCGGTAGGCCTTCGAAAAACTGTAGAGCTGGATGAGCCGATCCCGCCAGCCCGGCCGCTGGAACAGCCCGTGCGGCGCGCCCTCCCGCCCGTCGAAATCGCGATAGGTCTCGTCCAGGACCAGCGCCGCGCCGTGCCGCTCCGCCAACTCGAAAAAGGCTTCGACCAGCCCCGACGGGTACTCGGCCCCGGTGGGGTTGTTCGGCGTCACCAGCACGATCGCCCGCGCGCGCCCGTCCGCCATAAGCGCCTCGGCCGCCTCCAGATCCGGCAGCATGCCCGGACCGCAGGGCAGGGGCCGCGTCTCCACCCCCGCCATGTCGAGCCACATCTTGTGATTGAAGTACCACGGGTAGGGCAGCAGCACGGCGTCCCCCGGCCCCGCCAGCGTCGCCAGCGCCGCGCAGAAGGCCTGGTTGCAGCCCGCCGTCACCGCCACGTCCGCCGGTCGCACCTCGCCGCCATAGGCCGCCGACCACTGCGCCGCGATCTCCTCCCGCAGCGCCGGATCGCCCAGCACCGGCCCGTAGAGATGCGCCGACGGATCGTCGCGGACCGCCCGCGCCATGGCTTCCCGCAGCGCCTCCGGCGGCGGATCGGCCGGCGCCGCCTGGCTGAGATTGATCAGCGGCCGCTCTGCCGGAAAGACCTTTCCGTTCAGCCACGACCGCGCCTCCATGATCGGCGGGTCGAGCGCGTGGACGAGGTGCGGGGCGAAGGGCGCGGCGACGGTCATGGGCGCGACGTTACCGAGGCGGGCGCCGAGGGGGAAGGCCCGCCGCGCCGCCCGCGCCGGCTTGGCAGCCGGCCCTCCCGCGCCTTTCGTTTCGCGCGCCTCCGCGGGATCGAAAAGCCCTGCCATGCCCCCGCCGACCCAACGGAAGACCAACCCCAAGGTCGTCGACGGCCGCGCGCGCCCGAAATCCCGGCGCGAGCCGTCGCCGAGCCTCTGGACCGTCCAAGCCCTCGCCCTCGAGCGCGACCGCCCGGGCCGAGGCTTCCGCCATGTCCTGACCCGCCGCGAGCTCCTCGCCTTCTTCGACCTTCTTCCCGACTGGCCCGCCCTGTCCCGTGGCCTCCTCGGCGTGCGTCTGACCGCGCGCCGCGATGGCGCCGACGGACTCGACACCTACTCCGCCGAGGGCGCCGTCATCTCCCTCGTCGCGTGGGAGCGGGACCTGACCCGCACCGTCGCGCCCGCCTTCTTCGAGTCGCACCGCGCCCTCTTCGACCGCCTCGGCGTTCCTTGCGAACGCCACGACGGAAACCGGCGCCTCCGCTTCACGGTCGAGACCCTCCGCGCCTACCAGCTGATGCACGTGTTCCTTCACGAACTCGGCCACCAGCAGGACTGCATGAGCACGCGCCGTCGCCGCGCCTTGGGCGGCGGCGAAACCTATGCCGAAGGCTGGGCGTTGAAGCGCGTGCGGGAGGTCCGCGACCGCTACGAAGCCGTCTTCGACCCCCTCCCCTCCGTTCGGCGATCCTGACCCAACGGCGCGGCCGACGCGCCTCCCCGGGCAGCGAGCCGCCCCGCCCCCGGCCTCCGAGGTCGCCTCCTGGCCCGACCCGCCGCGCCGGGGCGCCTGCGCCCCGGGTTCTCCGCATGCGGAGAACCGCGAGCTCCGCTCGCGCGCGGCTCGCCGCCCGGCCCCGCGGGCGCCGCATTGACCCGGGCCGCGCCTCCCGCTACCCGGCGCCCATGGCCGAACCGCCCCTTCTTACCCTCTCCGACATCGCCCTGGGCTGGGGCGGGGAGCCCCTGTTCCAGGGCCTCTCCCTTGCCGTCCATCCGGGCGAGCGCGTCGCCCTCGTCGGCCGCAACGGCTCCGGCAAATCCACCCTGATGAAGGTCATGGCCGGCGCGGTCGAGCCCGACGCCGGCGAGCGCTTCGCCCGCCCCGGCGCCGCCGTCGCCCGCCTCCCACAGGACCCGGACCTGAGCGGCTTCGCCACCCTCGCCGACTACGTCGCCGCCGGTCTGCCGGAGGCCGAGCGCTGGCGCGGAGAGGCCGCCATGGACGGCCTCAAGGTGCCCGCCTCCGCCGATCCTGCCAGCGCCTCGGGCGGAGAACGCCGCCGCGCCGCCCTCGCCCGCACCCTCGCGTCCGAGGCGGACCTGATGCTGCTCGACGAGCCCACCAACCACCTCGACATCGAGGCCATCGCCTGGCTGGAGGCGCATCTCTCAACCCACCGCGCCGCCATCGTGCTCGTCTCCCACGACCGCGCCTTCCTGCGCGCGCTGACCCGCCAGATCCTCTGGGTCGACCGCGGCCGCGTCCGTCGCCTGGACCGAGGCTTCGCGGCCTTCGAGGACTGGCGCGACAAGGTCTTCGAGGAGGAGGCCCAAGCGGCCCACAAGCTCGACCGCCTCATCAAGGCCGAGTCGGTCTGGGCCGTCGAAGGCATCTCCGCCCGCCGCAAGCGCAACATGGGCCGCGTGCGCCGCCTGCAGGACATGAAGGCCGAGGCCGCCGCCCGCCGCGGGCCCACGGGAACCGCGGCCATGGCGCTCGAAGGCGGCCCCGCCTCCGGCCGCCGCGTGATCGAGGCCGAGGGCCTGACCCACCGCTTCGCCGACCGCCCGATCTGCCGCGACTTCTCCCTGCGCGTCATGCGCGGCGACAGGGTCGCCTTCGTCGGCCCCAACGGCGCCGGCAAGACCACGCTGATCAAGCTCCTGACCTGAGAGATCGCGCCGGACGAGGGCCGACGAAGGCGGCCCTGTCGCCGCGCATGACGCGCAGGGAGAAGTCGCGGCAGATCGGGCGGTCGGCGAAGCGGTGGGTCAGGCC
>JBCCPD010000403.1:0-3856 GCA_039025075.1 Pseudomonadota bacterium
CCACTGCGTGCTCTCGTCCCGATCATAGCTGAAGCGATCCCGGCGCACACGCTCCCGACTCGCATCGACGTCATAGGGCCGCACCTGCAGGCCCAGATGATCGACCGTCAGGCTGCCCACCGCGGACAGCAAGGAATATCCGGCCACGTACTCGTCGCGCAGCGCGATGATCAGATCGGCCCGGGCGTTCTGCAGCTCCTGATCCGCGTCGAGCACGTCGAGCGTGGTGCGCGCGCCCAGCGTCGCCTCCTCGCGCACGCCGTCGAAGGCGATCTGAGCGGCGCGGATCTGCTCGCGCGCCGCGGTGATGGAGATGCGCGCCACCTCCAGACCCGACCAGCTGTTGCTGACCGCCTGGCGGATCTGACGGCCCACGTCCTGCACCACCGCCTGCGCCTGCGCCAGACGCGCCTGGCTCTCGCGCACCTGCGAGGGATTGTCGCCGCCGGTCCACAGCGGGATCGTGCCGCGCAGACCCAGGCTGACCGAGTTGCTCTCGCCGTTCCCGCCGCCGCCGTTCAGAAAGACGTCGCTGTTGCTGTAGGAGGCGTCCACCTCGGCGTCGAGCCGCGGCAGCGTCTGGCCGATGGTGCGCTTGACGTTGAAGCCCGCCTGGCGCGCCTGAAAGCGGGCGCTCTGCAAGGTCGGATGCTGCGCTTCGGCCAGCGCCAGGGCGGCGGCCTCCGTCGCGGGCAGCTGCGGCAACGGCGGCGGCGGCTGCAGATCGTCCGGCAGCTCCCCCACCGCGAGCAGGTAGGCCTGGCGGGACTGGGCCAGCGAGCCGGTCGTCGCCGCCAACTGGCTGCGCGCGGCCGCGAGGCGCGCCTCGGCCTGGCTGACGTCGGTGCGCGTCACCTCGCCGACCTCGAACCGGTCCTGGGCGGCGCGCAGCTGTTCGGAGATCACCCGCACGTTGGACCGCGCCACCCCAACCAAGCCGATGTCCCGGCGCACGTCCTCGAACGCGGTCACCGCGTCCAGCAGCACGCTCTGCTCCGTGGCGATCAGGTCCTGCCGCCCGGCGAGAACGCCCGATTCCGCCGCTTCGGAGGCGTTTTCGATCTGACCGCCGTCATAGATCGGGATCGAGCCGCCGACGCCGAGGCTCACCGGATCGGTGTCGTCGCGGGACGTGCCGGTGCGGAAGCGGCCGCCGTCGGCGCTGCGCAGCCCGTAGGTGGCCTGGCCCGTCAGCTCGCCCAGGCGGCCGGAGCGCGCCTGCACCTCGTCCTCGTCCAGCGCCCGCAGCCCGGCCCTGTCGGCCGCCAGCCCGGGATTGGAGTTGTACGCCCTGACCATCGCGTCGGCGAGAGAGGTCTGCGCCGCCCCAGGCCCCGTCCCCGCCGCCAGAGCGGCCAGGGCGACGCCGGCCGACAGCAGGCCCTTGCGCCCGGCCGCTCGGCGCCCGACGCGCGCCTTGGATCCGTCGTTGTATGTCTCCGTCGATCGCTTCGACATGTCTCTGCCCCGCAGCCTTCGTGACCGGCCTTGCCTTCGGACGCATCGCCGAGCTTCGCCGCCGGTTCTTCGTCCATTTCGTGAAGACGCCGATGCAACCCGCCGTCTTGCCTGGGCGAATCGTAGTCATGACCTGACTTCGGGCAAGCCGAAATCGGGCC
The DNA here is from genome assembly GCA_039025075.1 of Pseudomonadota bacterium. Taxonomy (GTDB): domain Bacteria; phylum Pseudomonadota; class Alphaproteobacteria; order Rhodobacterales; family Rhodobacteraceae; genus Albimonas. The sequence continues at coordinate 1,620 of JBCCPD010000403.1, forward strand.
CGCCGCGCTGTTCAGGGGAAAGTGAGGCCTGGAGGACCCGGTCCGGCGGTCCCGCGCCGGCCGCGAAGGCTCAGAACTCGAAGACCGGGGCCTTGGCGAAGCCCTCCAGGACAGGGGCCGACGCGTCGAAAGCGGCGCGGGCGGTCAGAACGCCCTCGGTCTTGGTGATCACCTGGCAGCGGCCGAGCGCGCCGTCCATGCGGATCAGCGCGACGCGCCCGCCCTCGGCGAGCTGGTCGGTCAGCGCCCGGGGCAAGGTCTCCACCCCGCCGTTGATCAGCATCACGTCGTAGGGAGCGCCGTCCGCCGCGCCCTCTGCCGCGGCGCCCTCCACCACCTCGGCTGTGTCCACCTCCAGCTCGCTCAAAGTGGCGGCGGCGGCGCGGGCCATGGCGGCGTCGGGCTCCACGCCGGTCGTCCACGCGGTCAGCCGCGCGAGCACCGCGGTCGAGTAGCCCGGCCCGCAGGCCAGATCGAGCGCCACGTCGTCGGGACCTGGATCGAGGACGTCCAGCATCTTGGCGAAGGCGCGCGGGTCCAGCATCACCCGGCCGGGGGCGAGCGTCAGGTGCTCGCCGGCATAGGCGACCGGACGCAGGGCGGCGGGAACGAAGCGCTCGCGCGGGACGTCCAGCATCGCCTCGATGATCGGGTAGCTGGTGACGTCCGAAGGGCGGACCTGCCGGTCCACCATGGCGGTTCGGGCAGCGGCGTAATCGATCATCGCAGGCTCCCGGGCGGCGAGACTGTCGGCGAAGTGCCACGCGACGCCCGAGGGCGCAATGCGACGCGCCGGCGCCCCGGGCGCGCTCTCCGCAGGCGGCCGCGCCCGACCCGCTCGTCCGACGCGAACGACCGTCCGCGGCCAGAGCGTCGCCGCGGGCGCAAGCGCGAGCGGGGCGCGCGGACTTTCCCCCAGCCGCCCCCTGTCCTACCCCTTCGCCACCTCGCCCGCCGCCGCAGCCCATGGCCGCCGGCCGAAGATCCTTTGTCCGGAGCGCGCCATGACGTCGCCGCCGCCCTTCGTCGACCTGCTGATCGTCGGGGCCGGCCTGTCAGGCCTCGCCGCCGCCGCCGCGGCGCAGCGGGCCGGGCTCGACTGGCGCGCGCTCGAGGCCCGCGACCGCGTCGGCGGGCGGGCTCTGTCCCAGCCGGGACCGGAAGGCCGCGCGGTCCACGATCTCGGCCCCGCTTGGATCTGGCCCCATGACCGGCGCGCCCAGACGCTGGCGCGGCGCCTTGGCCTGGGTCTTTTCGATCAGCATGCCGAGGGCCGACTGGTCTTCGAGGACCGCGACGGCGCGATCCGGCGCGATCTCGACATGGCCCCCATGGCCGGCGCGCTGCGCGTGGACGGCGGTCTCGGCGGCCTGGCCGAGGCCGCGTCGCGCGATTTGCCGGCCGAGCGGATCGCCCTGGGCGCGCCCGTCGCCGGTCTCCGCCTCGCCGCCGACCGGGTCCGCGCGACGGCCCGCGACGGCCGGCCCCTCGTCGAGGCCCGCCGCGCGATCGTCGCCCTGCCACCGCGCCTCGCCGCGCGGCTCGACTGGCGCCCGGCGCTGCCGGACGCCACGCTGGCCGCTTTGCAGGGCGCGCCGGGCTGGATGGCCGCGAAAGCCAAGCTCGTCGCGATCTACGACGCGCCGTTCTGGCGCGAGGCGGGGCTTTCCGGCGATGCGATCAGCCATCGCGGCCCGCTGGCCGAAGTGCACGACGCCTCGCCCGCCGACGCCGCCGAGGGCGCCCTTTTCGGCTTCGTCGGGCTCCCCCCGGCGGCCCGCGCCGCCGACGCCGCGGGCCTGAAGACCGTCGCGATCGACCAGCTCGTCCGGCTTTTCGGCGCGCAGGCCGGCCGCCCGGCGAAGGTCCTGTTCAAGGACTGGGCCCAGGACCCTCTCTCGGCCGCGCCCCGCGACCTGGCGGAGCCGCCTCGACATCCCCAGGGCGGCCCTCCGCGCCTGTCGGGCCCCTGGTCCGACCGCATCGTCTTCGCCGGGTCCGAGCACGCCGAGGTCTCCCCCGGCTACGTCGAAGGGGCGCTCGCCGCCGGGGAGGCCGCGCTCGCCGCCGCCCGGTCTTGACGCCCAAGCGGCGGGCGCCTAGACCCGCACGGCCCCCGGCGACGTGGCGGAGTGGTTACGCAGCGGATTGCAAATCCGTGTACACCGGTTCGATTCCGGTCGTCGCCTCCACCGCCCCGGTCGCGTTTCCGCGGGCCGTCGCTGGGTCTCGGTCCG
>JBCCPD010000404.1:0-3854 GCA_039025075.1 Pseudomonadota bacterium
GCTTGGAGGCGGGAGAGGGGGAGGAGGCGCCAGCCGATCAGCGCGGTGAAGGCGACGCCGACCGCGGCGACGGCGAGGCCGACGGGAGCGAAGTCGAACATGGCGAAGGGCGCGCCGAGGGCGTCCTGGCGGTATTGGGAGATGACTATGTTCGGAGGCGTGCCGATCAGCGTGATCATGCCGCCGAGGATGGAGGCGAAGCTAAGCGGCATGAGGGAGGCGCCGACGGCGCGGCCGGCGCGGCGCGCGGCCTCGATGTCGAGGGGCATCAGGAGGGCGAGGGCGGCGACGTTGTTGATGACGGCCGAGAGGGCGGCTGAGACCGCGGCCATGAGGCCGATATGGGCGGAGACCGGGCGCTCGTGGTCCAGCAGGCGGCCGGCGGTCCACTCGACGGCGCCGGAGTTGATGAGCCCGCGGGAGAGGATCAGCACCAGGGCGATGACCGCCACGGCGCCGTGGCCGAAGCCTGAGAAGAATTTTTCATAAGGGATCAGGCCGAGGAGGCCGGCGACGACGAGGGCGGTGAAGGCGACGAGGTCGTAGCGGAAGCGGCCGTGGATCAGAAAGCCGAAGACGCCCAGGAAAAGGGCGGAGAGGAGGGCGATGTCGAGGGTCATGCTTGGGTCATTCGGCGGCCTTTGGCGCGACGGCGGGCGGCGCCTCGGCGAAGAGACGGCCGGGGACGTCGGCGGCGGCCGGAGCGCTGGCCAGCGTCAGCAGATGCCAGGCGAGGACGAGGTTGCTGGAGAGGACCGGCAGGCCCAGCTCCGCCTCCAAGGGCGCGACCAGGTCGAGCGTGCGCAGGTTGGTGCAGGAGAGGAAGAGCGCGTCGAGGGGCTCGGGCGCGGTTCGCACGAGGGTCCGAGCGGCGGCGTGGATCGACGGGCCGTCGATGCGGGCGACGCGCGCTTCCTCGGCTTCGGCGAAGGTTCCGAAGACGGGGGTCTCGATGCTTTCGGCGGCGAGGGCGCGGCGGAGGCTTTCGGAGACCGGCGCGATGTAGGGGGAGAGGAGGGCGAGCCGGTTCAGGCCCAGGGCGCGGCAGGCGGCGGCGAGGGCGGCGATGGGGTCGGTGGTCGCGCGGGCCTCGGCGCCCTCGCGCAGGCGGGCCGCGACCCGGGCGGAGCCGATGGCGGCGGAGCCTGAGGTGCAGGCGTAGGCGAGCGCGTCGAAGGGCGCGCCGCGGGGGAGGAGCGCGGCCGCGGCGGCGAGGCGGGTTTCCATGGCCGCCAGGGTCTGCGGCGTGACGGCGAGGCCCGAGGGGACGCGGGAGACGAAGCACGCGGCTTGGGGCGGGAGGAGGCGGCGCAGGTCCTGCTCCAGCGTCTCGTCGGCCTGAAGCAGGACCAGGCCGAGGCGCGCCGTGGGCGGCGGGGCGAGGGCGTAGGGGAACGGGGTCATGGGCCCTCGCCCAGGATCGGGAGGGTCGGGGCGGCGCGCGGCGAAAGCCATTCGGCGCCGGTCTCGCCGATGACGATGTTCTCTTCGTGGACCATGAGGCGGCCAGGAGCCGTTTGGAGGCTCGGCTCGAGGGTCAGGACCATGCCGGGGGCGAGGATCGTGCGGTCGTGGGGGAGGAGCGAGGGCCATTCGGTGATCTGCGAGCCGAGGCCGTGGCCGAGGCGGCCGGTCTCGGCGGTTCCAGCGCCTCCGGTCAGGACGGCGTCCATGGCGTGGAAGAGGTCGGAGGCGGCGGCGCCGGGGCGGGCGGCGGCGAAGCCGGCCTCCGTCGCCTCGATGAGGCGGGCGTGGGCGGCGGCGGTGTCGGGCGAGGGCGGGCCGACGGAGAAGTTGCGGTCGAAGTCGCAGAAATAGCCGTCGTGGACGACGCCGGTGTCGAGCATCAGGACGTCGCCCTCGGTCAGCGGCGTCTCGGTCGCGGGGGAGATGACGTCGGCATAGCCTGCCTGCCCCGCGCCGCCGGCGAGATAGGCGACCCAGTCGGCGCCTTCGTCAAGGCACAGGGCCTGGAAGCGGCGGAAAAGTCTTTCGAGAGGGTCGCCGGCGCGGGCCTCCTGGCCGATGCGGTCGAAGGCGCGGCCGGCGATGGCGCAGGCGGCGCGGATCTTCTCCACTTCGCGGTCGGACTTGATGAGGCGGAGGTCGCGCATCCCGCCGGCGTCGTTGGTGAGGCGGCGGGGGGTCAGGGCCTCGCCCAGGCGCGCCCAGGCGGACAGCGGCAGGCGCAGGTGGGTCTCCGGCCCGCTGGGGACGCCGATGCGGGCGTTCGGAGGGGTCAGCTCGGCCAGAGCGGCGCGGAGCGGCTCGACGCCGTCGTCCTGGGGCGCGGGCGAGGGCCAGGCGCGGATGTCGGAGAGCCAGGCGGCGCGCATGAGGGGCGCGCCGAGGGTCGGGACGACGGCGACCGGGTCGCCCGCGGCGGGGACGATCAGGAACCAGGGGCGGGTCGGGCTTTCCCAGAACCGCGTCAGAAAGCCGGTGAACCAGCGGATGTCGGGCTCGGTGGTGAGCAGGAGCGCGTCGAGACCGGCTTCGGCCATCAGGGCCTGGGCGCGGTCGCGTCGGGCGTGGAACTCCTGGGTCGGAAAACCTCGGGGCGGGAGGTCTGCGGGCGAAGGGCCGGAGAGCCCCGGGCTCGACGGGTCCGAACTCGACGGGTCCGCGCCGCTCATTCGGGCGCTTCGCTGAGGATGGCGAGGAGGCGCGAGGCCAGGGTCAGGCCCAGCGCCATCCGCGCGGCGGCGCAGGCGGCGTGCGCGGCCGCGAGGCCGGCGGCGCCCGAGGGCGTGGTGGCCAGGTCGTGGCGGGCGCAGAGCGCGGCCCCGGCGCGGCCCTCGGCCTCGGAGATCGTCGCGAAGGCGTCGGCGTCCCGGGCGAGGCCTTTCAGGGCGATCAGCGACGGCGTTTTGCAGTCGAGCCGGCCCATGCAGGAGGCGGGGCCGGTCGTGTCGACGGACCCGCCCGCCTCGATGGAGGCGATGAGGGCGGGGGCGGCGTCGGGCTCGGCCACGACGATGCGGGGGGCGTCGCCCCAGCGGGCGCGGGCGAGCGCGGCGGCGGCGGCGGCGAGGCCCCCGACGCCGGCCTGCAGGAGGATGTGGGTGGGGGCGTCCGGCATCTGCTCGAAGGTCTCGGCCATGAGCGCTAGATAACCCTCCATCAGGCGATGGGGTTTTTCCGTGTAGCCGGGCCAGGAGCTGTCGGAGAGGAGGATCGCGCCCTGCGCTTTGGCGGCCTCGGCGGCGGCCTGCATGGAGGCCTCGTAGTCCTCGCCTTCGCGCACGACCTCGGCGCCGAGGGCGGCGAGGCGGTCGGCGAAGGCCTGGGGCACTTGGCGGGAGAGGTAGACCACGGCGCGGGCGCCGAAGGCCCGGGCGCCGGCGGCCACCGAGAGGCCGTGGTTGCCGGCGCTGGCGGTGACGTAGGCGGCGCCTTGGGCGCGGCCGGCCTGCGCGTCGCAGGCGATCACGTAGGCGGCGCCGAGGGCCTTGAAGCTGCCCAGGCCCATGCGGGCGCGCTCGTCCTTGACCCAGGCCTCGGCCACGCCCAGGGCGCGGGCCAGCGACGGGGAGGCGATCAGAGGCGTGCGCGCGGCCGCGGGACAGCGGGCGAGCAGCGCCGCAGGGCGCGCGGCGTCGATGGAGGGGACGGGAATGCCCGGCAGCGCCGCCTCCGGCAGGCCGGCGCCGCGATGGGGGTTCGTCAGAACGCGCATGGCCGGACGGTGGCGCGGAGGGGCGGCGGCGTCAATCGGCGGGCTCGATCGTCGGGCTAGGGCCAAGACTCATATCCACCAAGCGATGATGGCGGCGAGCGCGATGGCTGCGGAGCATGTGGCGGCGAGCCGGTCGTACCGCGTGGCGACCCTGCGGAAGTCCTTCAGCCGGCAA
>JBCCPD010000405.1:0-3851 GCA_039025075.1 Pseudomonadota bacterium
CAGCGTGGTTCCCACCACGGTCTGGAACACGCCCTGGGCGGAGCCGGCGAGCCGTTCCGGCACCGCCTCTCGCAGGAAGGCCATGGCGCCGAGATGGGATGCCGCGAAGGTCAGCGCATGGCCGGCCTGCAGCGCCCATAAAAGCGGCCCGGTCGGGTCCGTCGTCATCAGCCCCCAGCGGACGATCCCCGCGGCTCCTGCCAGGGCCAGCAGCCCGGCCGCGCCCAGCCGAGCCGCCAGCGCCGCGCCGATCAGCGACATCACCGCGATCTCCACCGCCACGCCCCAGGCCCAGAGCCAGCCGATCACGGTCTCGGACAGCCCCAGCTCCCGCCAATGATAGGAGCCGTAGGCGTAGAGCGTGGCGTGGGAGGCCTGGGAGAGCCCCGCCGCCGCGATGAAGAGCGCGAAGGCCGGTCGGCGGGCCAGCGACCACAGCTCCGCCAGGCGCGGCCGGGGGCCAGGGGCGACGCGGCCGCCGCCGGGATGGCGCGCGCCCAGCAGGGCGGCGACGGCGAGGAATATCACGATCCCCAAGAGCGCGGCGTTCACGCCCAGCGCGCCGATGGCGGCGCCGAAGCCCAGATTGCTCGCCAGAAACGCCGCCGAGCCCCAGGCCCGGATGCGCGCGTAGTCCAGCCGGAAGTCCCGGCAGGCGGCGAGGCCCAGAGCGTCGGCGATCGGCACCAGGACCGAAAAGACGCAGCCGGAGATCAACGTGGCGATCAGCAGCGCCGTCTTCGAGGTGATGCCCAGATGCGCCAGAAAGGCGATGGCGCCGACCGCGCAGGTCCCCGCGAGGGCGACGCGGCGGGCCCCGTGCCGGTCCGCGAGGACCGGGATCACGGCCCCCGCCGCCAGCCGCGCGGCGAAGCCCCAGGTGGCGAAGAAGCCGATCTCGGCCGCGCTGAGGCCCCAATCGGCGAGCCAGAGCGGCCAATAGGGCAGATGCACGCCCAGCGCCGCGAACATGGCCGCGTAGAACCCGGCCGTGCGCGCCCCGGCGAAGCGGGGGACGGCCTCGTCTGCGGCGGGGGAGGCGGGGGCGGACATGATGGCGACGGGCTCCAGGGCGGCGGGCGGGCCGGCATACGCCCGCGCGGCCGTCCGCGCCAGAGCGCGCCGCCGCGCGGTGGAGCCCGAACGAGGGCCGCGGTCTCAGATCGCGCCGGAGCCGGACAGCCCGAAGGCGCTGAAGGGCAGCCAGCGCACCGGATCGCCGGGGGTCACGTCGGGACCGTCGTCGGGAAGCTCCACCAGCCCTGTGGCCCAGGCGAGGCCGGAGATGCGGCCGGAGCCTTCCGACGGGAAGACCTCCGCCGCGCCCTGAGGCGTCAGGCGGGCGCGCAGATATTCGCGGCGGCCTCGCTTGCGGCGCTTGGCGAAGGCGGCGGGGACGCGGCGCGCCGCCGGTTCTCTCCAGCCGGCGCCGGCGAGGGCCAACAGCGCCGGCCGCGCGAAAACCAGGGCGCAGACGAAAGCGGCGACCGGGTTGCCCGGCAGGCCGAAGACCGCCGCGCCGTTCCAGACCCCCAGCGCCAATGGCCGTCCGGGCTTCATCGCGATGCGCCATTGGCCCAGCGCCCCGGCTTCGGCCAGAGCGGCCGAGACATGGTCCTCGTCGCCGGCCGAGGCGCCGCCGGAGGTCAGGATCGCGTCGGCGAGGCGCGCGCCGCGGTCGAGCGCCTCGGTCACCGCGTCGCGCCGGTCCTCGACGCGGCCCAGGTCGAGGGTCTCGAACCCCCAGGCGGAGGAGAGCGCGGCGAGCATGGGGCGGTTGGCGTCCATGACCGCCTGCGCGGGCGCGCCGGGGCCGGGACCGGCGTCGGCGCTTGGGGGAGGATCGGCCAGCTCGTCTCCGGTGCTGAGCACCGCGACCCGCAGGCGCCGGCGCACAGGCAGGGCCGCGTGGCCTCCGGCGGCCGCGAGCGCCAGGTCGCCGGGGGAGAGGATCCGCCCGGCCTCGAGCAATGCATCGCCCGCGGCGGCGTCCTCTCCGGCGGGGCGGACATTTGCGCCGAGGCGCAGGCCGGGGCGCAGGCGGACTTCGTCCGTTGTCAGGCCGACGTCCTCGTCCAGCACCACGGTGTCGGCGCCGGCGGGCAGTGCGGCGCCGGTGAGGATGCGCAGCGCCGCGCCGGCCGGCACGTCGGGGCCGTCCGCGCCCGGCGCCGCGCGGCCAGGTCGGCGGACCAGCCTCTCCGGATCGGCGCCGGTCAGCGAGGTCTGCGCGAAGGCCCAGCCGTCCACCGCGGAGTTGGCCCGCGGCGGGTTGGGCCGCAAGGCCGCCACCGGCGCGGCGAGGATGCGGCCGGCGGCCGCGGCGAGCGGGACCGTCTCCTCCCCCGCCACGCAGGCGCAGCGGGCGCGCAGGGCGGCGAGCGCCTCCTCCACGGGCGTCCAGGCCACGCCCGGCGGCAAGGCGAAGCAGTCGTTGCGCAGACGCGGCGGGTCTGATCGGGCGCTCATGGCGCCGTCCTGGATCGGGCGCGCCGGCTGCGCGTCGGCGCGGCCCCGGCGCGAGGGGGGTCGATCCCCCCGAGCGGCGGACGCCGCAGCGGCGGAGCGACGGTCACGTCCGGGCCCGCACGCGCAGCAGAAATTCGACCGCCGTCTCGGGCGAGTCGAGGTCGAGATGCGGCTGCGGCGCTCCCGAGGGCGCGGCGCCCGGCGTCGCCACGGCCTTCACCGTGTCGGTCTCCTGCGCCAGGGGGGCGCGGCCCAGCTCCGGCCGCCAGGCCTCGATCTTGGGATGGGCTTCGCGCTTCCAGCCCTCGATCAGCACCACGTCGACGGGCGAGAGGCGGGCGAGCAGCGCCTCCAGCGGCGGCTCCGGCTCGTCGCGCAGCTCGTGCATCAGGGCCCAGCGGCGGGCGGAGGCGACCAGCACCTGCCGCGCTCCGGCCTCCCGGTGGCGATGGCTGTCCCGGCCGGGCTGGTCCACGTCGACGCCGTGGTGGGAGCGCTTGAGGGTCGACGCGCTCAGCCCGCGCGCGGCCAGAGCCCGCACCATGCCCTCCACCAGCGTGGTCTTGCCGGCGTTCTTCCAGCCGGCGACGCCCCAGACGATCACGGCGCCGCCCCCTCGCCCGCGCCGTGCCGAGCGAGCAGCGCTTCGGCCTCCGCCAGGTCCGCCGGCGCGTTGACGTTGAAGAAAGGGTCGAATGGCTCGGCGGGGAAGGCGACGAGCGCGCAGCCCGCGGTCTCGGCCGGGCGGACGACGCGGCGTTCGCCGGCGATCAGGGCCTCGCGGACGGTTTCGGCGAGGTCGGCGCGCCAGAGGGCGAAGGTAGGGTGGCGGGCCAGGCGGTGCGGCGCGCGCGCGGGATCCGGCGTGGCGGCCATGGCGACGGGGGCGTCCGCCTCGGCCAGCTTCGCCGCCAGATCGAGCGGGAAGAACGGCGTGTCCCAGGCGACGGTCAGCAGCGCCGGGGCCCCCAGCTCCGCCGCCCAGTCGAGCCCGGCGAGGATGCCGGCGAGCGGGCCCGGCCGCGCCTCCACGCCCGCGGGCAGCCTGTCGGGCAGGACCGTCAGGCCCCAAGCCTCGAAGCGCGAAGCGTCGCCGTTGGCATTGAGTGCGACGGGCGCGGCCTGCGGGGCGAGCCGCTCCATCACGTGGGCGAGCAAAGGGCGTCCGCCGAGCGGCAGAAGCCCCTTGTCCCCGCCTCCCATGCGCGAGGCGGCTCCGCCGGCGAGGATGACGCAAGGGGGGGTCACGCGGCGCCTCTGCGGATCGGACCGACGCGGCCGAGCGCCGATGAGGCCGGCGGCGAACCGGACGTCTCGATGCGCGCCGTCGGAGCCGGATCGAGGAGATGAGGATGAGGGCGACCGGAGGGCTTCTTTGCGTC
>JBCCPD010000406.1:0-3845 GCA_039025075.1 Pseudomonadota bacterium
GCCATCGGGGCGGTCCTTGAGGGAGGCGATGAAGCCGGCGTCGACCTTGGCCTTGTCGTGGCCGAAGGGGAGCAGCGCCTCGGTGGGGATGTCGAGGCAGGCTCCGATCTCTTGGATCGGTTTTTTACGCGCCTCGCGGGCGATCTCGATGTCGGATTTGAATTCCATGTCCCGCCGTCCCTGTCGCTGGGGTGTCTTGCTGCGGTTTTAGGCCGCGGCGCGGCACGGCGGGATCGGGATTGCGACGCGGGACGCGCCGTGTGCGACCGCATGCAGAGGCGGGTGGGCGCGCATGGGCGGCGCGGCGGCGCAACGAAAACGCGCCCCGCGGAAGGTCCGCGGGGCGCGCTGCCGGGTCGCTTGTCGGTTTGGGTCGACCGTCAGGACGAGCGCTTGCGGATCCGCTTGGCGCCCGCGACGAGGCCGAAACCCGACAGCAGGAGCCATGCCCCGGCCGGCAGGGGGATCACGCCGATCGTCGAGCGAGACGGGTCGTACTCGAACTCGATGTTGTCGATTCCACCGGACGACCGGAACACGAAGTCGAGGGTCGAACCTAGGTAGGGGCCGTCCGGCAGGAAGGTCTCCATCTTGTTGTCGCCGCTCAATCCGTTGGATGCGCTATTCAAGTGTTGAACACGGACGGAGTCGAGGAAGATCCGGATGTCGCCGGTATCTCCGAAGTCGAAGGCATCCACCGAAAGGAAGCTGATGTCTTCGCTGAACTGGAACCGGATCGTGCCAGGAAGCTCGTTGCGGCGATCGTTCGCCGGTCCTTCAGAGGTGTCTTTGTCGCCATCCGTTCCGTCGAGCTCTCGGATCACGGCGATGTTGCCGAACGGGCCGTTGCCGGTGCGCGTGCTGTTGTCGCCGTCGAACGGGTACAGCAGGTCGGGGTCACGCTCAGGCGATGCCGTCCGATTGGTGTCGAACGCTACGACATCGAACGGATTGGCCGGTGAATCCGGAACGCCGTTTTGGTTGGAGGCGAACGAGGAAACCGAGACGGAGAGACCCGGGAACAGGATCGACGTTATCTCCTGGTTGTCCGTGAAACCCGAGAAATCGATCTTGGTGACGGTGGTCGAAAACGCCGGCGAGGCGGCGAGGGCGGCTGCAATGGCCGCCGGGAAGAGAAGTCGCATCGAAGGCTCCCCAGGCTGGGATGCGGCGGGATCGAAGCGACTCGGAACGGTGAGAAAAAGCGACTGACAGGTAGGACGTATCCTCCATTCACTCGCGGGTCAATTTCCTTAAGGGGGAAGCTTCGCCGGAAAGCGCGGCCTTCGCGCGCTTGGGCAATCCCTCGACCACCAGGTCGTAGGAGGCGTGCAGGTGGCGCTTCAGCTCCTCGTCCGAAAGGCCGCCCGCGTGGTCCTGGATCCATTTGAGGCCTCGGGAGGCCATGTAGGGGGCGGGGCGCAGGCCGGGGAGCTGTGGGAGGATCTCGAAGGCCATCTCGGTGACCTTGAAGGTGAAGGCGGGGCGCGGAGTCTCGGCCGTTCGGTCGGCCCAGCCGCAGACGGCGAAGACCTTGCCGGAGACCTTCCAGACGTCCGAGCCGCCCCATTGGACGACGTGGGACGTGCCGGGGAGGGCGGCGCAGAAGGCGTTGAACTCGTCTCGGGTCATGGTGGGCTCAGCGGTGGGGCCAGGCGTCGGGCGGGGGGAGGTGCAGGCGCAGGCGGTCGCCGAGGGCCAGGCGGCCTGGGCGCTCGATCCACGCGGTGACGCCGCGGCGGCCGGCGGCGGCCTGCTTGTAGCCGCGGCCGTGGCCTTCGCGGGCGCGCTCGACCTCGCGGCCGGAGAGGTTGCAGGGGGCGTTTTCGGTGTCCGTGGTGATCGTGGTCCCGTTGTCGGCGATGAGGCGGGAGGCGGGGGGGAGCTTGGTGAAGTCGGGGAGGCCTCGGACCACGAGCGAGGCGCCGATCCAGGCGGGGTCGAGGGCGTCGAGGTCGAGGGCCTTGGCGGTCTCGTCCAGCTCTTCTTGGGAGAGGATGGTGATCTGGCGGGTGTTGCGGATCTGGGTCCCCTTGGGGTGCTGGGCCTTCACGCGCACGCAGGCGGGGCGGGTGAGGCCGGAATGGGCGTCGCCCTGGAAACCCTCCCAAGCGGCCTCGACTTCCTGCAGGGGCGTGGCGCGGAGGGAGGCGTCGCGGTCGGGGACGATGCCGAGCCAGACGATCTCGGCGTGGTGCGCGGTGGGGGTGAGGAGGGTCATCAGGTCAAGATCTCGGGCGGGACGGCGGGGGATTTTCCAGTGAGGATGTCGGCCAGGGCCTCGCCCAGCAAGGGGGCGAGGGCGAGGCCGATCTTGAAGCCGCCGGCGGCGATGTAGAGGCCTGGGCGGCGGGGGACCGGGCCGATCAGAGGTTTTCGCGTGGCGAGGCGGGGGCGGAGGCCGGCCCAGCGCTGCAGGATTTTTGCATTTGCGAGGGCCGGCACAAAGGTCGCGGCGCGGGCGAGCGTCTCGTCGAGGGCGGCGTCGGTGGTGAGGTCCTGGCGGTCGCGCTCGGAGGTAGCGCCGACGGCGACGGTTCCGTCGGCGTGGGGGACGATCCAGAGGCCGGGGGCCTGGATCAGCGGCGTGCCGGGGGGGAGGGAGAGGGCGAGGCGGGCGGCCTGGCCGTGTTCGGGGCGCAGGGTCGGGAAGGGGGCGTCGGGGATGAGGTCGAAGGCGGCGGCGCCGGTGGCGAGGATGATGGCGGAGGCCTGGACCTCGGTTTCGGCGAAGAGCACGCGGGGCGGGTCGAGGGCGGTGAGGCGGCGCCCATCGAGGAGGGTCGCGCCGGCGGTTTCGAGGGCGGAGCGGAGGGCCGTCAGGGTCGCGGGCGGGTCTAGGCGGGCGGAGAGGTCGTCGCGGAGCCAGCCGAAGGGAGGGTCGACGAGGGCGGGGGCGCGGGCGGTCTCCTCGATCCATTGGCGGCGGCCGAGCCAGCGGGCGGCGGCCTCGGGCAGGCCGGCTTCGGCGCGGTCCCGGGCGGCGGCGTCCATCAGGGGTGTGCGGCGGCCGGGGCGGGCGTAGCCGGTGGTGCGGCCCGTGTCGGCCTCGAGGGCGGCGAGGCGGGCCGGCATGTCCTCGAGCGCGCGGAGCTGGAGGGCCTTCATCGGGGTCCAGGGCGCGGGGCGGTGGGGAGCGAGCGCGCCGATGGGGGTAGCGGAGGCGGCTCCGCGGCCCGAGCCGATGCGGGCGGCGTCGGCGACGGCGACGCGCATGCCGCGGGCGGCGCAGGCGCGGGCGGTCCAGAGGCCGAAGGCGCCGGCGCCGACCACGAGGACGTCGGCGACGATCCGCTCGCTTGAACTGGCCCGGCTCATGCGCGCATCGTCCGCGCCATGGCGGAGGATGCAAGCGCGGCGGAGCTGGAGTGGCGGGCGGGGACGCCCGTCTCGGCGCGCTATGGCGATCCCTACTGGTCGCTGGAGGATGGGCTGGCGGAAGCGCGCTACGTGCATATCGAGGGGGCGGAGCTGGCGCGGCGGATGGCGGGGCGGGAGGTCTTTCAGGTCTGCGAGCTGGGCTTCGGCGCCGGGTTGAACCTGCTGGCGGTGCTGGGATGCGCGCGGGCGGCGGGGTCGCGGCTGCGGTTCTGGAGCGTGGAGGCGCATCCGATGACGGCCGATCAGATGGCGCGCGCAGTGTCGCCCTGGGCGGAGCTGGGCGAGGACGCGGCGGCGCTGCTCGACGCCTGGCGGACGGGCGGAGAGGGGCGGCGCGGCGACGTGACCCTGCAATTGGAGAGCGCGGAGGTGGAGGTCGCGGTCGGCGAGGCCGTCGCGCGCGCGGCGGAGGCGCCCCTGGCGGACGCCTGGCTGCTGGACGGATTCGCGCCGGCGAAGAACCC
>JBCCPD010000407.1:0-3839 GCA_039025075.1 Pseudomonadota bacterium
CATCCGTCCTTCGGCGCGTTAGATGCTCCGCGGCAGGCCAAACGCTTCGGGGATGCGCATGTCTGAGGATCCGCTCGTCATCTTCACGCCCTCGGGCCGCCGCGGCCGCTTCCCGGCCGGCACGCCGGTCCTGACGGCCGCGCGCCAGCTGGGCGTCGATCTCGACAGCGTCTGCGGCGGGCGCGGCATCTGCTCGCGCTGCCAGATCACCCCGTCCTTCGGCCGCTTCGACAAGCACGGCGTGACGTCCGAGCCCTCGGCCCTGACCGAGTGGAACGCGGTCGAGCAGCGCTACAAGGACAAGCGCGGCCTGATCGACGGCCGCCGCCTCGGCTGCCAGGCGACCATCGTTTCGGACGTGGTCATCGACGTGCCCCCCGAAAGCCAGGTCCACCGCCAGGTCGTGCGCAAGCGAGCCGAGGCGCGGGACATCCGCATCGATCCCGCCGTGGTCCTGCGCTACGTCGAAGTCGCCGAGCCCGACATGCACCACCCTTCGGGCGACCTAGAACGCCTCAAGACCGCCTTGCGCGAGCAATGGCAGGTCGAGCATGTCGTCATCGACCTCCCCCTCCTCTCCCGCCTCCAAAAGATCCTGAGGGAGGGCGAGTGGCGCGTCACCGCCGCGCTCCACGACGACGGCGCCGGCGCCCCCGCCCGCCTCATCGCGCTCTACCCGGGCTACCGAGACGCGCCGGTCTGGGGCGCCGCCGTCGACATCGGCTCCACGACGATCGCCTGCCATCTGTGCGACCTGCGCACGGGCGAGCTCGGCGCCTCCTCCGGCGTGATGAACCCCCAGATCCGCTTCGGCGAGGATCTGATGAGCCGGGTCAGCTACTCCATGATGAACCCCGGCGGGGCGGAGGAGATGACCGAGGCCGTGCGCGAGGCGCTGAGCGCCCTCCTCGCCGAGTGCGCCTCCGAGGCCGGCGCCGCGCCCGAGGACATCCTCGAGACCGTCGTCGTCTGCAACCCGGTCATGCACCATCTTTTCCTGGGCGTGGACCCGGTCGAACTCGGCTGGGCGCCCTTCGCGTTGGCGACCGCCGAAGCGGTGGAGGTCGGCGCCGCCGACCTCGCCCTCGCCATCCACCCCGGCGCCCGCGTGCACCTGCTGCCCTGCATCGCCGGCCATGTCGGCGCCGACGCCGCCGCCGTGGCGCTCAGCGAATCCCCCCAGGACAGCGAGGACTTGGTCTTGGTCGTCGACGTCGGCACCAACGCGGAGATCCTGCTGGGCAACCGCAGCCGCGTCCTCGCCTGCTCCTCCCCCACCGGCCCTGCCTTCGAAGGCGCCCAGATCTCAGCCGGCCAGCGCGCCGCCCCCGGCGCCATTGAGCGCGTCCGCATCGACCCGGAGACCAAAACAGCCCGCTTCCGCGTCATCGGACAGGACGCTTGGTCAAACGAGGAGGGCTTCGACGCCTCCGCCGTCACCGGCATCTGCGGCTCCGGCATCATCGAGGCGCTGGCCGAGATGCGTCTTTCAGGCATCATGGACGAGGACGGCGTCGTCGGCTCGCCCGAGCAGATCGGCGCCCCCGTCACCGAGCCCGACGGCCGCACCCAGGCCTACGTGCTGCACCGCCCGACCGAAGGCGAGCCCATCCGCGTCACCCAGAACGACGTCCGCGCCATCCAGCTCGCCAAGGCCGCCCTGACCGCCGGCGCGCGCCTGCTGATGGACCGCTTCGGCGCCGACACCCTCGACCGCGTGGTCTTCGCCGGAGCCTTCGGGGCCCATATCTCGCCGCTCCACGCCCTCGTCCTCGGCATGGCCCCCGACTGCGCCGTCGACAAAGTCACCTCGGCCGGCAACGCCGCCGGCACCGGCGCCCGCATCGCGCTGCTGGATCGCGAAGCGCGGCAAGAAATCACTCGCATCGTCCGCCGCATCGAAAAGATCGAAACGGCGGTGGAGCCGGCCTTCCAGGACCACTTCGTCGGGGCCATGGCCGTCCCGCACAAAACCGCCGACTACGCCCGCCTCAAGGAGGTCGCCACGCTCCCCCAGGTCAGCTACGGCGGCGGCGCCGGCGAGACGGGCCAGGCCGGCGAAGGCCGCCGCCGTCGCCGCCGCCGCGCCTGACGGGTGCGACGAAAGGAATGCTGCGCGCCGCCGCCGGCCTCGCCCGGTCGCTCTCCATCTACCGCGCGCCGGCGCATCTGCGCTCCCTGACCGCCTTCTGCGCGGACATCGCCCCGGGCGCCCGCCTCGTCTTCGACATAGGCGCCCATGCCGGCGACCGCGTCACCGCCTTCCGCCGGCTCGGCGCCGACGTCGTCGCGGTGGAGCCGCAACGGGTCATGGCCGCCTGGCTGCGCGCCCGCTTCGCCCTGGACCCCGGCGCGACGGTGGTCCGCGCCGCCTGCGGACCGGCTCCGGGCACGGCGCGCCTCGCGGTCAACCGCGCCAACCCCACCGTCTCCACCCTCTCGGAAGCCTTCGTGGAGGCCGCTCGCGACGCCCCGGGATGGGAGGGCCAGCGCTGGGACGCCGCCGCCGAAACCCCCGTCGTCACCCTCGACGCCCTGATCGAGGCGCACGGCGCCCCCGACTTCATCAAGATCGACGTCGAGGGCTACGAGGCCGAGGTCCTCGCCGGCCTCACCCGCCCCATCGCCCGCCCCGTCCCGCGCCTCGCCTTCGAGGTCGTCACGGCCGCCCGCGACGCCGGCCTCGCCGCCCTCTCCCGCGCCGAGGCGCTCGGCTTCACGCGGTTCCGCCTGACCTTGGGCGAGAGCCACGCCTGGCACGGCCCCGAACAGAACGCCGCCGCCATGGCCGAGACGCTCCGCGCCCTGCCCGACGCCGCCAACTCAGGCGACGTGATCTGCACGCGCTGACGCCGGGCCGCCCGTCATGCGTTCGGCTTCTTCGAGCACGCCTTGCGCGCCCGCGCCCCGGGCGACCCGAGCAAAACCGTCATCGAGCGATCGAAGGACGGCACGGCGAGTCCCCGCGCGAACCCGCCCGGCCCGGACTGTATTCGCACGAGTCCAGGCCGCGGCCTGAGCTTCGCCCACGGGCGAGCGAAGCCTTGGCACCGGAACAGCGGCGGCCGCCGCTTGGCGTCGCTCACCGACAGGAGCGCCGGCGCCGCACGCATCGTCATCGCGATCGAGGTCGCGCGCGAAAACCCCGTCTTCGAGGTCTCTCCTTTGCGCGGCGACATGGTCATCGACCCTTCGAAAGACGTCCGAGTTGAAGGCCTCGAGGTCATCGACGGTCGCGACGCCGACGCGGTCGCGTTCGGCGGCGACGGCCGTCACTCTGTCACGGGCGGCGACGGCGAAGACGCGCTGCGCCGCGGCACACGCAAGGGTTCGGCCGACCGCAGCTCCGGGCGGGACCGACCAAAGGGCCGGATGCCCTCGACGTCGACGACCCGGTCGTCGCGCGGCGCGAGAGTCCGCCGCCTCGAGGACGTCCCCTCGGCCTGACGCCACGCCCCGCCCTTACAGCAACGGCGCGATCGCGCAGTTCAGCACCGCCTGAGTGGTCTGGCTCTCGGCGTCGAACGCGTGCCGCCGAGGCGTGCAGAACGTCGCCCGCTCCATCGCCCTCAGGCTGGCCATGCGCGTCAGCGAGTCGTTGTCCCAGTCGGGCAGCTGCGTGGCCACGGCCTGGGCCGTGCGGCCCTCCCAGGTCACCTCGAACGCCCAATGGTCGACCACGACGTAGCGCGCGTTGGCGCCCGCCTGCGGGCCGCCCGACCCTGGACCGCCCGGCGTCGAGCAGGCGGCCAGCAAGCACAGCGCGGCGGCCCCTGCCGCCTTGGACAAGGTTTTCGATGCGGACATCACGTCGCTCCCCCGATTTCACCCGGGGCGCA
>JBCCPD010000408.1:0-3833 GCA_039025075.1 Pseudomonadota bacterium
ATTGGCCGAGGCGGTCAAGGGCGTCGTCGGCGTCACCGCTTGGGTGAAGGTGGCCGATCCCGGCGGCGTCGAGCGCTCCGCCGGCAAGGCCCGCCGCGTGGTCGACAACCGCCCTAAGGAGTGAGCCGCGATGCCCGAGCCCCATGAGCTGACCCTGGTCGAGGCGGTGGCGGAGATCGCCTCCGGCCGCCTTTCCGCCGCCGACTACAACGCCGCTCTGCTGGACCGGGCGGAGGCGCACGCGAATCTGGGAGCCTTCATCACGCTCGACCGAGACGCGACGCTGGCCGCCGCGGCGAAGGCCGCCGGCCCCCTGAAAGGCGCGGGCCTCGCCATCAAGGACAACATAGACACCGAGGACTTCCCGACCTCAGGCGGCACGCCCGCGCTGAAGGGCCGCCGCACCGGCGACGCCGCGGTGATGAAAAAACTGCGCTCCGCCGGCGGCGTGCCGCTGGGCAAGGCCAACCTGCATGAGCTCGCCTTCGGCATCACCTCCACCACCGCCGCCTTCGGCCCGGTGCGGAACCCCTGGAACCCGGACCTGATCCCCGGCGGCTCCTCCGGCGGCACCGCGGCCGCCGTCGCCGCCGGTCTCGCGCCCGCGGGCCTCGGCACCGACACCGGCGGCTCCTGCCGCATCCCCGCCGCGCTCTGCGGCGTCGTCGGCTTCCGCCCCACCCTGCACCGCTGGGCCCAGGCCGGCATCGTCCCCATCACCCACCTGCGCGACACCGCCGGCCCCCTCGCCCGCTCCGTCGCCGACTGCCGCCTGCTGGACGACCTCTGCGCCGGCGAGCGGGCGGAACGCGTCGAACCCAATCTTCGCGGCAAGCGCCTCGGCATTCCCCGCGCCTACTTCTGGGACGGGCTGGAGGAGGGCGTCTCCCGCGCCATGCAGCAGGCCCTGAACGCCATGACCTCCGCGGGCGCGGAGATCGTGGAGACGGACGTCCCCGACATCGCCGCGCTCGAAGACGCCATCGGCTTCCCCTCCGCCCTGTTCGAGGCGCCGCGGGAGCTGGCCATGTATCTCGCCCTCTCCGGCGACCGCCGTTCCGTGCTGGACGTCATCGAGCAAGTGGCCGGACAAAGCGAAAAGGACATCCTCGCCTCCGCCGTCGCTCGCGACACGGCGATGAGCGGCGCCGCCTACCATCACGCTCTCGGCGAGGCTCGTCCGGCCCTGCGCGCCGCCTACGCCCAGGCGCTCGACGGTTTGCACGCTTTGGTCGTGCCTTCCACGCCTCTCACGGCTCGCCCCATCGGCGACGACGAAACCGTGTCCCTGAATGGCGAACGGATCCCCACCATGGCGGCCTTCATCCGCAATACCGATCCCACGGCGAACGCCGGCCTGCCGGGCCTGACCGTGCCCGGCGGTCTGGCGGTCGGAGCGCACGGCGACCTTCCCTTCGGCGTCGAGTTCATCGGGGCCGAAGGTTCGGACGGCCTCCTTTTCGCGATCGGCGAGGCTTTCGAGGCCGCGCGCGGCCCGATGCTCGCGCCCCCCCTCTGAAGGCGCGCGCCGCCGTACCACGTGACACGACGCCGAGCGCGTCGCAGCGCCGACACCGCGCTCGCGCGTGCACGTCTAGGTCTCGACCGGATTGGGCAAATACGGTTGGCAGGCCTGAACGGCGCCGGCACATGAAGCCGTGCCGTCGATTGAAACCCGAAGCAAAAGGTCTCCTGACGCGCCATAGCCGCGCAAGCGACCGTCGAAGGCAAAAACCGACGGCGCGGCGGCTTGATCGCTGCCTCAGCGCAAGATGGCTCTCGCCTCGGCCCCTGCCTTGCAGAAATCCATGCGGCCCGCGTAGCGCGTCTTCAGCACGCCCATGACGGCATGGATGTCGCGGATCGAATGGGCCTTGGTCGTCGAAATCGCCTCGGCGACGGCGTCGCGAACGGCCGCCTCATCCAGCTTCGGCGGCAGGAACTCGGAGATCACTTCGGCTTCGCGCCGCTCCCGCTCGGCCAGCTCCAAGCGGCCGGATTCCTCATAAGCGCGGATCTGGTTCTCGCGCTGGCGTACCATGGTGCAAAGGATGTCCGACGCTTCGGCCTCGTCGATCCGGGCGTCCTGATCGCGAGACTTGAGCTCCGCCTCACGATCCTGCAGCGCAGCGCATATCAGGCGCAGGGTGCAGAGCCGGGTCTCGTCGGCGGCGGTTTGAGCCTCCCGAAGGGCGGCTGAAATTCGGTCGCGCATTCACACGTCCTATGGTGGGGGGCCATCGGAGCAACCGACCGCCAATACCTCGCGAAGTTACACCAGGCCCGCGGTTCAGCCAATCGGGCGAATTTCGGGCAACACCTTGATTCCATTCGGGCGCGCCGCGACGTTGCCGCGCGCCTCAGGCCCGTGGCGCGGCGCGGCGGGGTTCGTTGACGCGCCCGAGTCGGGCCCCTAGGGTCCGGCGGCCCAGGGGCGATGGCGGAGCGGTCCGCGGCCTTCGGGTCATCGCCGTCCGATCCTCGACCGAAAGCCTCGCTCCATGAACGCCCGCGCCGATCTGCCGGTTCCCTCCGGCGCCACAGCCTGCCTCGCCTTCGCCGACGGGACCGTGGTCTTCGGGCGAGGCTTCGGCGCCGAGGGCGAGGCGGTCGGCGAGCTCTGCTTCAATACCGCCATGACCGGCTACCAAGAAATCATGACGGACCCGTCCTATGCCGGACAGCTGGTGACCTTCACCTTTCCGCATATAGGCAACGTCGGAGCCAATTCCGAGGACGAGGAGGCCGCCGCGCCCGCCGCTTTGGGCATGGTGACCCGCTGGTCGCCGACGACGCCCTCGAGCTGGCGCGCGGCGCAGGGGCTGTCTGAGTGGCTGGCGCGGCATGGGCGCATCGCCGTCGGCGGGGTGGATACGCGTCGGCTGACCCGGGCGGTGCGTCTGGGCGGGGCTCCGCATGTGGCGGCGGCCTACAAGGAGGACGGGGACCTGCGCTCGGCCGAGCTAGTGGAGAAGGCCCGGGCTTTCGAGGGCATCGAAGGCGCGGATCTGGCCCGCGACGTCACCTGCGCTCAAAGCTATCGCTGGGACGAAACGCGTTGGGCCTGGCCCGGGGGATTTCCCAAGCGCGAGGGCGAAGGTCGCAAGGTCGTGGCGATCGACTACGGGGCCAAGCGAAACATCCTGCGCTGTCTCGCCTCGGCCGGCTGCGACGTGACGGTGCTGCCGGCGACGGCGACGGCCGAGGAGGTTCTGGCGCAGGCTCCGCAAGGGGTGTTTCTGTCGAACGGACCGGGAGATCCGGCGGCCACCGGCGCCTATGCGGTGCCGATGATCCAGGCGCTGCTGGAGCGGGACATGCCGATCTTCGGTATCTGCCTGGGCCATCAGATGCTGGCGCTGGCGCTGGGCGCGACGACGGTGAAGATGAGCCACGGCCATCACGGGGCGAACCACCCGGTGAAGGATCTGACCACCGGCAAGGTGGAGGTCACCTCCATGAATCACGGTTTCGCGGTGGACGGTCAGAGCCTGCCCGAAGGGGTTCAGGAGACCCATGTGAGCCTCTTCGACGGCTCCAATTGCGGCATCGCGGTGGAGGGGCGGCCGGTGTTTTCGGTGCAGCACCACCCCGAGGCGAGCCCCGGGCCGATGGACAGCCACTACCTGTTCGAGCGCTTCGCCGCCTCCATGGGGTGAGATCGGCCGGGGTGTGCAAGCTTGCACAGGTCGATTTTGACTGATTTCATGTATCTCTTTAGACGTATGTCCTGATTTGACGCATGTTCGCTCGCGGCCCTGAGCCGAGGCGCCTGACCGCCGGCGGCGGGGGGGGGGGCGCGCGGGGGGGGCCCCCCCCCCCCCCCCCCCCCC
>JBCCPD010000409.1:0-3809 GCA_039025075.1 Pseudomonadota bacterium
CAGGGCCAGCAGGGCGGCGGCGGCGAGGAGGCCGCCGGTCACCGGCTCGGGGATGTTGAGCGCGCGCAGGAGCGGAACGCGCCGGTTGATCGAGCCGCCCAGCAGAAAGACGGCGAGGCCGACCGTGACGGTGATGAAGTCTGGCGCGACGAGGGCGACGGCCTCCATGGGGGCCCTCAGTCCTCGGGCTGGGGCGGGCAGCCCTGGGGCAGAGGGTCGCCGGAGAAGGCGGCCTCTCCGCAGCGGTTGAGCTGGCGCCACATCCAGCCGCGGCCTTCGGGCGAGAGGGCGACGATGCGGTCGAAGCCGTAGGGCGCGTTGCCTTCGGCGAGGACGGCGCGGACGGGGCCGGCCTCCAGCGCCGAGGAAAGCGCGGCGGCGTCGAAGCAGTCGAACCAGGCGGGGGCCACGAGGGGGGTGGCGTCCTGCGCCGCGGGAAAGATGGCCAGCGCGTCGGGCGCGGCGCCGTCGGCGAGGCGGAAGCAGGCGCGCAGCTTGAGGGGCGAGGTGGGCGCGTCGATGCCCTCGAAGGCCTGCACAGGCAGCTGCTGCCCCTGCACGATGACGTGGCCGTCGCCGGAGAGGGTCTCGTAGTAGGCGCGGGTCTGGAACCACCAGAGCGCGGCGGCGAAGACGGCGACGAAGGCGCCGAAGAGGGCGATGAAGGGCTTGGCGGGCATGGCGGGGATTTAGCAGCCCGTCAGGTGTCGCGCCACCAGTCGGACATGACGGTGAAGAGACCGTTCGCCGCGCCGGCCGCGAGGACCAGGGCGTTTCCGTCGAGGGCGGCCTGTCCGAGAGCCGGGAAGGCGGGCGTCAGGACGAAAAGCGCGAGCGGAAACGCCCCCGCGCCGCGCATGACATCGCTGAATGCCGTGGCGACTCATATCGCCGTCCCCGTCGGGCGAACGAGGGTCGCGAGGATCGTGGTCGCGGTGAAGGCGACCGCCCCCCGACCACGGGTCGATCGGGGTTCCGCGCGAAGAGTCTGGGATCGAGGCCGAAGACTTCGGCCGGAGACGCCATGGCGTCAAAGGATCCGCTTGGACGACGCGGCCACGCCCCCGGCCAGCCCCAGCGTGGCGACGAGCCATTGGGCCGGCAGGGTGAAATCGACGCCGATCAGCACTGCGAACGTGCCGACGGTCGCGAGAGCGGCCGCTGCGGCCGCCGTCCCGACGCGCCCGTGCCGCAAGAAACTCGTCATTGAAACAGCCCTTCGACGGCGCATGCTCGCTGGGCTCGATCCTGAAAACGACGATGGTGCGACGCCTGTTCTAGGACGCTCAGGCCTGGGCCGCCTCGGTCAGCAGGAAGGCGTCGGCGCACATCTTCGCCAGGGCTCGGACACGGCCGATGTAGGCCTGCCGCTCGGTCGGGGAGATCACGCCGCGGGCGTCGAGCATGTTGAAGAGGTGGGAGGCCTTGATGCACTGCTCATAGGCCGGGTGGGCCATGACGATCTCGCGGCCGGTCTTGGGGTCCGTGGCGGGCTGGTCAAGGATGTGGGCGCATTGTTTCTCGGCGTCCTCGAACTGCGCCAGCAGGGTCTTGGTGCAGGCCACGTCGAAGTTGTAGCGCGAGTGCTCCCGCTCGGTCTGGCGAAAGACGTCGCCATAGGTCAGGGCGATGGGGGCCTGGGGGTCGTTGAACGGCATCTCCATGACGTGGTCGACGCCGAGGACGTACATGGCGAGGCGTTCCAGGCCGTAGGTGAGCTCGCCCGAGACCGGGCGGCAATCGTGGCCGCCGACCTGCTGGAAATAGGTGAACTGGCTGACCTCCATCCCGTCGCACCAGACCTCCCAGCCGAGGCCCCAGGCGCCGAGGGTGGGGCTTTCCCAGTCGTCCTCCACGAAGCGGATGTCGTGGAGGGCCATGTCGATGCCGATGGCCTCGAGAGAGCCGAGGTAAAGGTCCTGCAGGTCCGGGGGCGAGGGTTTGATGAGGACTTGGAACTGGTAGTAGTGCTGCAGGCGGTTGGGGTTGTCGCCGTAGCGCCCGTCGGTGGGGCGGCGCGAGGGCTGGACATAGGCGGCGGCCCAGGCCTTCTCGCCCAGCGCCCGCAGGGTGGTTGCCGGATGAAAGGTGCCGGCGCCGACTTCCATGTCGTAGGGCTGCAGCACGGCGCAGCCGCGGGCGGCCCAGTAGGTCTGGAGCCTCAGGAGGATCTCCTGGAACGAACGGGGTGAGTCTGGGGCGGTCATGGAGCGGCCTTTGGCGGTTCGGCGCGAGGCGTAGCGGGACGTCGGAGCCGCGTCAACGCGGCAGGACGGCGGCGACCGCCTGTCGCGTGGCGGCGGGGCCCGGGCGGCGCATCTGCTCGCGCAACGTCCGTTCGGGGAGAATTGCATGCTCGAGATCGCCGCCCTGCTCGTCACCGCGCTGCTGTTCGGCGGCATGGTCCTCTATTCCTTCGGCCTCGCGCCGTTTCTGTTCAGCGCGCTTCCGGCGGAGGCGGCCGGACCGGCGATCCGAAAGGCCTTTCCGCACTTCTATCTCTTCGTGATCGGCGCGGGGGCCGCCGCGGCGCTGCTTCTTTGGCCGGTGGAGCCGGCGGCGGCCGCGATGGCGGGCCTGATCGCCGCCACCACCGTGCCGACGCGCCAGGTTCTGATGCCGGCGATCAACGCCGCGACGGATGCGGGCGAAAAGCGGCGCTTCGCTTGGCTGCACGGCCTTTCGGTCGCCATCACGCTCGCTCATATCGGCCTCGCAGGCTGGGCGCTGACGCGGCTGATCTGATCCGGCGGGGGCGCGGCTTCAGTCGAAGAGGAAGTCCTCTACGCCGATGTCCCGCCGCTCCACGTCTTTGAGCAGGATCTCGTCGCGGCCATAGCGGACGACCACGTCCTCGCCCCGGTCGAGGATCTTCAGCCGGTCGAAGCCCTTCACCCCGCTCTCGAACTCGATCCGGTCGCGAGGGCCGAAAACGGCGATCTCGTCGCGCTGCCGGCCGCCGCGGGTCAGGACGAAGACGTCGCGGCCGCCGCCGCCGGTCATCGCGTCGTCGCCCGCGCCGCCCTTGATCCGATCGCGCCCCGCGCCACCCGAGAGCCGGTCGTCGCCGGCGCCGCCGTTCATCCGATCGCCGCCGCCGCGCCCCTCCATCCGGTCGTTTCCGCGCCCGCCCAGCATCACGTCCCCGCCGCCGTTGCCGTTGAGCGCGTCGTCCCCGCCCTTGCCGTCGAGGCGGTCCTTTTTCGAGCCGCCGGCGAGGCGGTCGTCGAGCGCCGTGCCGTCGCGCTGCACGGCCACGTCGAGCCGGGCGAGGCGCCATGTGACGTGGTGCAGGTCTTGTCCCGGCCCGCCGAAGGGCGCGTTCAGCGCCGCGATGTCGTAGCGCGGCTCGATCGAGACGACATCCGGCAGCCAGTCGCCGTTGACGTAGTGCTTTGCAGCACGAAGGGGGCGTCGCGGCTTGGAAGCGCCGTGAAGCGGCCGGCGCCGTCGTTCTCGAACCACCGCGGGGCCGGCTGGAACGTCTCGGGATCGAGCGCCTGGTGGATCAGGTCCTGATCCCCGTCCCCGTCCAGGTCGAGATTGAACAAAAGGTAGGGTCCAGCGTCCGGCAGGAGCGCGCCGCCCGCCTGCCCTTCGATCCGGTGGGAGACGTCCGTGTAGCCGGACGGCCCGTCGTTGCGCAGGAGCTGGTAGTAGGTCCCGAGCTGCATGTTCGGGCCGTCCACCCCCTCGCGGGTCCGAAAGCCGTCCGAAAACTCGAGCAGCGTCAGGATGTCGAGGTCGCCGTCGCCGTCCATGTCGAAGGACCGCATCCGGTCCGTGAACATGCCGAAGGGCGGGTCGAA
>JBCCPD010000410.1:0-3804 GCA_039025075.1 Pseudomonadota bacterium
CCGGTCCTTTGCGGGAGCCGGGGCCGCTTGGTCCGGGCCGCGGTCGCCGGCGAGGGGCCGGCGGCGCGCTCACTTGAGATGGGCGTCGAGGATCCAGGCGAACTTCTCGTGCACCTGAGCGCGGGCGACGCACAGGTCATGGGTCAGCTGGTCGCCGCCCGCGTCGGCGAAGTCGGCGCAGCCGACGAGCGTGGCGGCCACGGTCTTCTGCGCCTTGGAGAGGTGGGCGATCATCTCCTCGTCGCTCGCATGGCCGTCATGCTCTTCGACCTTCGAAGCGGCGACCATCTTCGACAAGCGGCCCTCGGCATGGCCGCCGATCGCCTTGATCCGCTCGGCCAGATCGTCCTGACCCTCGAAATGGTCCTCGTAGATCTTCTGGAACAGGTCGTGCAGCGGGCCGAAGCCCATCCCTGTGACGTTCCAATGGAAATTCTGCGCCAGCATCGTCGTGACGGCGGTCTCCGCCACGCTTTGGTTCAAGGCGTCCACGATCCGCTGGCGGGCGTCGGTGGACAAGGATTCTGCGGTCTGGCTCATGGGGCCCCTCGCGGTTGCATGACATGCAGGTGGCTGACGTCGGCTGGCTTCCTGTTTGGAACCATTCTAACTCGCCGGACCGCGAAGGCAAATGTCTTTACGCCGTCATCCTGAAACGTCGTCGACCTGCTGGGCGAAGCGCGCCGCGCCGTGGACCAGGAAGCTGAGCGCGCGGCCATGCTCCGGCCGAGTGCGCCGGCCGATCAGGAACGCGGCGCTGAACCGGTCCTGCGCGTAGGCGCGTTCGATGAGGCGCAGAAGCCAGCGCTCGTCGAAGCTCATTTCCAGAGTGCCGGGCGCTAGGAACACCGGGCGCCGCCCGATCGCCTCGGAGAGGGTGCTCACCAAAGCCTCGACATGCGCGTCGAGCGCCGCAGACGCGTCCAGCGACAGCAGCGCGCAGGCGCGGAAAATATCGACCCGCGCGGAGGCGCGGCAGCCGGCAGCGGCGAAGCGGATGCGGTTCAGCAGCGGCGCGAAAGGCTGCAGCGAGGCATCTTCCGTCGTCTCAAGCGTCTGAAACCGCTCGATCTTCGCCACGCTTCCCATGCGTCGAGACATTCCCCTGAGAGCGCGCTGGACGCCGCGCGAGTGCCTGAGTACGTTAGTCGGAATTTGGAGGCGCGGCATGCGACTGTCAACTGCGGCGCTGGTCGCTTTCGCCGGACTGGGCGGGCACGCCGAGGCGCAAGGTCTTGGGGATCCGCACCTGAACGTCGTTCCCAGAACGGCGGAGGAAAGGGCGCGCGTCGCAGCCGCGACGGCGCCTCCCGCGCGGTTCGACGCGCCGGAGCGCTATGAGAATCGTCCGGGCGGCGCCGCCACGGTTCGGGCCATGACGACCCGAGACGCGTTCTCCCAACCCTCCGCCAATCTCGGCTTCGAGGCGGAGCTGGACTTCAAGGTCGGCAACGGTCTGTTCAAGAAGCTTTGGGTGTCGTCGCCGTCCTCCACTTTGGCATCGGACGGTCTTGGCCCGCTCTACAACGCCCGGTCCTGCCAGCGCTGCCATGTCAAGGACGGACGCGGCCATCCGCCGGACGGACCAATGGATTCGGCCGTCTCGATGTTCCTACGGATCTCCGTCCCCGGCGGTGCGGCGGACGCGCCTGAGGGGATAGAGGGGTGGATCCCGACCCGGCCGGACCCGGTCTACGGCACGCAGATGCAGGATTTCGCGGTGGCCGGCCATCCGGCGGAATACCGCCTGTCGGTGACCTATGAGGAGTTCGAGGTCGTTCTGGCGGATGGGGAGACGGTCGCCCTGCGCCGGCCGACCTACGCGGCCGAGGATCTCGGCTACGGCCCGCTCCACCCCCGGGCGATGCTGTCGCCGCGGGTCGCGCCGCAGATGATCGGGCTGGGCTTGCTGGAGGCGATCCCGGCCGAGGACGTTCTGGCCCTCGCCGATCCCGACGACGCCGACGG
The DNA here is from genome assembly GCA_039025075.1 of Pseudomonadota bacterium. Lineage (GTDB taxonomy): Bacteria > Pseudomonadota > Alphaproteobacteria > Rhodobacterales > Rhodobacteraceae > Albimonas. Next base: position 1,969 of record JBCCPD010000410.1, read on the forward strand.
GGACGGCATTTCCGGCCGGCCGAACATCGTGCCCTCGGCGGAGTTCGGCGTTCCCATGCTGGGCCGCTTCGGCCTCAAGGCGGGCTCGCCCACGGTCAAGGCGCAGTCGGCCGACGCTTTCGCAGGCGACATCGGCATTTCCACGCCCTTGCATCCGGACGGCTGGGGCGAGTGCACCGCGGCGCAGGTCGGCTGCCGGGCCGCCCGCCATGGCGGCGATCCGGGGCAGGACGGGTTCGAGGTCGACACGGCGGGGCTCGACCTGGTGACGTTCTACAGCCGCAACCTCGCCGTTCCGGCCCGGCGGGGCGTGGACGACCCTCAGGTTCTGCGCGGCAAGGCGGTGTTCCACGCCTCGGGCTGCGCCGCCTGCCATCGGCCTAAATTCGTGACCGCGCGGCTGACGGACCGGCCGGAGCACAGCTTTCAGCTGATCTGGCCCTACACGGATCTGCTGCTGCACGACATGGGCGAGGGGCTGGCGGACCGCCGCCCCGAGGGCCGCGCCACCGGACGCGAGTGGCGCACGGCCCCGCTATGGGGCATCGGCCTGACCGAGCAGGTGACCGGCCGCGCCAATTTCCTGCATGACGGCCGCGCCCGCACGGTTCTGGAGGCCGTTTTGTGGCATGGCGGCGAGGCGCAGGCCGCCCGCGACGCGGTCGTCGCGCTGCCGAAAGGCGATCACGAGGCCTTGATCCGCTTCCTGGAGAGCCTCTGATGCGCCTGGGGGCCGGGCTGTTCGGGGCTGTTTTCGCCCTTGGCTTCGCCGAAATCGCGGCCGCTCAGGACCACGGCGCCCTCGTGGACAGGGCCATCGAAGGCCATGTTCTTCCCGGATATGCGCGTCTGAGCGCCGAAACGGCGGCGCTTTCGGCGTCGGCGGAGGCGTATTGCGGCGGCGAAGCGGCCTTCGAGGCGGTCGAAACCGCCTATCATGCGGCGTTCGACGCCTGGATGGGCGTCTCTCACCTGCGTTTCGGCCCGTCCGAAGCGGACGACCGCGCCTTCGCCATCGCCTTCTGGCCCGATTCCCGCGGGACGACGCCGCGCACGCTCGCCGCCCTGATCGCCTCGGAAGACCCGGTCGTGGACGACCCGGCGGGGTTTTCGGAGGTCTCCATCGCCGCCCGCGGGCTCTTCGCGCTCGACGCTTTGCTGTTCGATCCGGTTTCGGGCGGCGCTTCGGCTCCGGGCTCCTACCCCTGCCGCCTTCTGACCGCCATCGCCGGCGATGTGGCCTTCGGCGCGGCGGCGATCGAGCGCGACTGGGCGGCGGGCTACGCCGATTTGATGCGGGCGCCCGGGCCCCGGAACCCGGTCTATGCGAGCGCCGCGGAGGCGAGCGCCGAGCTGTTCGGCGCGCTTTCCGCCGGTCTCGAAGCCACGGCCGATCTGCGGCTGGGGCGGCCGCTGGGAAGCTTCGACCGGCCGCGCCCGCGCCGGGCCGAGGCCTGGCGTTCGGGCCGGCCGCAGCGCAACGCGGTGCTGTCGCTGGCGGCGCTGGCGCAGCTGGCCGAGCGCGCCTTTCTGCCCGAGCTGTCGCCCGAGGACGCGCAAGACGTGCGCGACGCGTTCGATCGCGCCTTGGAGGTCGCCGCGCGGTTCGAGCCGCCGATGACCGAGGCCGTCGCCGACCCGGCGCGGCGCATCGGCGTCGAAGCGGCCAGGGCCGCGGTGCGGAGCGTGCAGGCCGCGGCGGCCGAGAAGATCGGCGGCGCGCTGGGCCTGTCGGCCGGATTCAACGCGCTCGATGGCGATTAGGGCGATGAGGCGGCCGGGGATGTCGCGCCGCGGCCTTCTGGCCGGCGCCGGGGCCGCCGCGCTGGCGCCGCG
>JBCCPD010000411.1:0-3797 GCA_039025075.1 Pseudomonadota bacterium
GCGACATGCCCACCTGCGCCAGCCCCTCGCGCAGGAACCGGATGAAGGGCGGCACGAACCGGCAGATCGCGTCCGCCGGAGAAACCTTCGGATCGTCCGCTTCCATATCGTGTATAACTGCACTATCTGAACATGCACGATGCATGTGATCCAAAGGACCTAGCAAATGACCGACTCCGGCGCAAATTGGACCGTGATCACCGGCTCGACCGGCGGCCTGGGACGCGAGATCGCCGCCCAGCTCGCCGCCCGCGGCGACGCTCTGATCCTGGTCAACCGGTCCCGGACCAAGGCCGAGGCGCAGCGCGAGGAGCTGCGGGCGTCGCGCCCCGACCTGCCCGTCGAGCTCGTCACGGCCGATCTGATGGACATCGCCGACGCCGCCGAGCGGATCGCGGCGCTGCCCGGCCGCATCGACGCGCTCTACAACAACGCCGGCGTGCTCACGGCCCGCAAGACGCTCAGCGCCCAGGGCTATGAATCCCAATTCGCCGTCAACGTCCTGGCCGCCTACCTGCTGATCCTCAAGCTGCGCGCCAAGATGGCCCGGCCGGCGGACGCGCCGCCGGCGATCATCGTCAACATGTCGTCGAGCGCCATCAACCCGCTCAAGTCCCTGCAGCTCTCGAGCCTCCCCGACCCCGACAAAGTCGGCGGGCTGATGACCACCTACGCCCAGACCAAGCTGGCCGCGACCGCGCTCGCTCCGGCGCTGGCCGACGATCTGAAGGCCGACGGCATCCTGATCCGCGCGGTCGATCCCGGGGCCACCCGCACGCCGATGACCACCGGCGGCAACCCGGCCATGCCCAAGATCCTCGCCTGGCTGGCGCCGGTGATCTTCGCCGCTCCGGACAAGCAGGCGGCCAAGGTGGTGCGAAGCGCCGACCCGGCCGCTTTCGACGGCGCAACCGGCATCTACGTGGCGAACCTCAAGCGAAGGAAGCTGCCGGCCCCGGCCGCCGACGCCTCCAACCAGCGCGCCCTGATCAAGCTGCTCGACGAGCGCCTGGCGACCTGACCCCGACCGGCCGCCCGCGGCCCCGCCCGCGACGACCGCGCCGAGCCGAAAGACATCCGCGCAATCATCGTCTCGCCCGGCGACCGCTCCGAAGCGCCGGCGTTCCGCGCCGAGATCCAGCGACTGTCCGCCGCCCTCCCCGCCGGAACGGCGAACGCGCAGGGTCCGCCCTCCGCCAGGCGTCGGCGGCGATCGCGACGGACCTCCGGCAGGCTTTGAGAGGCCAAGATCGCAACGTCGCGGGGACCGTCGAAGCCGCCTGCCGACGCGACCGGTCGGCGCGCGACGCCCGGTCCATGCGTGAAGGTCGACCATGCGGACGACGCGGCCTCTCCTTTCCTGCCGTGCGTCCTTCGGCGCCGGGTCTATCCCCGCATCGCGGCTCGCCCTCGACAATGATCGCGTTGGATCCCTGACGCGGTCCGCATTCGGCCGGCGCGAGCGCCGCCCCAGGCGCTCCGTCCGTGCGTCGCAAATCCGCGGAAAAACCTTCATCAACTTGTTTCGGCAGTGTCGTCCATTCGCAGCGCTGACGTTCTAGCTGGCGGAGTGTCACGCGTCGGCCTGCGGCGCGTTGCGACCCCTCAAAGACCCACGAGGACGAATATGACCAACACGCTGCGCGCGGCCCTGATCGCCGCCACCGCCCTGATCCCGGCCGCCGCCGTCGCCGACTGGCGCGAAGAGGTGCCCGTCTTCCGCATCGGCCTGCTGGGCGGCGAGAACGAAGCCGACCGCCTGCGCGAGAACGAGTGCCTGAAGGACTATTTCGAAGCGCGTCTCGGCGTGCCGGTGGAGCTCTTTCCCGCCTCCGACTACGCGGGCGTCATGCAGGGCCTGATCGCGGGCCAGCTGGAGTTCGCCGGCCTCGGCTCCTCCGGCTACGCCGGCATCTACCTGCAGGACCCGGATGCGGTCGAGCCGCTCTACACCACCATGCAGATCGACGGCTCGCTGGGCTACTACTCGGTGATGTACTCCAAGGCCGGCAGCGGCATCGAGAGCCTGTCGGACATGGAAGGCAAGTCGCTCGCCTTCGCCGACCCCAACTCCACTTCCGGCTACCTCGTCCCCAGCTTCGAGCTGGCCAAGGAAGAGGGTCTGAACCTCGAAACCTACTTCTCCCAGACCGGCTTCGGCGGCGGGCATGAGCAGGCGGTGGTCGCGGTGCTGAACGACCAGTACGACGCCGGCGTCACCTGGACCTCTGGCGTGGGCGACATCAACATGGGCTACTCGCGCGGCAACCTGCGCTCCATGGTCGACAAGGGCATGCTCGACATGTCCGAGATCCAGATCATCTGGCAGTCCAACCTCATCACCAACGGCCCGCGCGTGATCCGCAAGGACGTCCCGCAGGAGCTGAAGGACCTGGTGATGGGCGCCTCGCTGCGCCTTCAGGTCGAAGAGCCGGAGTGCTTCGAATCGGTGAACTCGGGCGCCGCGCGCTCCTACTTCCCGATCAACCACGCCTTCTACGAGCCGATCATCAACATGCGCCGCGAGCTCGCCTCTCAGCGCTGAGCCTTCGCGAACCGGCGGGCCGGGCGACCAAGTCGCCCGGCCCGTTCCACGTTTCGACCCCTTTCCCAGCCCCCTCCCAGTCCCAGGATCGCCACCCATGCTCAAGCTCGAGGGTCTGACCCGGTCGTTCAAAAGCACCACCGCGGTGAACCGCGTCACGCTCGAGATCGAGGACGGCGCCATGGTCGGCGTCATCGGCCGCTCCGGCGCCGGCAAGTCCACGCTGCTGCGCCTGCTGAACCGTCTGACCGATCCGACCGACGGGCGCATCCTTTTCGGCAACCGCGACGTGGCGGCGCTCAAGGGGCGGGAGCTGCGGCGCTGGCGCTCCGACTGCGCGATGATCTTCCAGCAGTTCAACCTCGTGGGCCGGCTCGACGTGCTGACCAACGTGCTGACCGGAAGGCTGCACCACATGCCCGGCTGGCGCGCCCTCGCCCGCGTCTTCACGGCCGAGGAACGGGCCTTCGCCATCCAGGCGCTCGACCGGCTCGGCATGGCCCACACCGCCCTGCAGCGGGCCGAGACCCTCTCGGGCGGGCAGCAGCAGCGCGTCGCCATCGCCCGCGCCCTCGCCCAGCAGCCCAAGATGATGCTGGCGGACGAGCCCATCGCTTCGCTCGACCCGCTCAACGCAAAGGTGGTCATGGACGCCCTGCGCGCCATCAACCGCGAGGACGGCATCACGGTGATCTGCAACCTGCACACGCTCGACACCGCGCGGAACTACTGCGATCGGATCATCGGCATGCAGGAGGGGCGCGTGGTCTTCGACGGCACGCCCGATCAGCTGACCCAGGGCGTGGCGCGCGACATCTACGGCGCCGAAAACGTCGAGGCCTTCGACGAAAGCGCCACCTCCACCAGCCTCGACGCGACGCCCGCGGCCCCCGCCGCGGCGCGCGCCTGAGCCGGGGGCGCGCCATGGCCCTCGCCGCCGACATCGGCCCCGCCGCCCCGGGCGCCGTCGAAACCTTCGAGCGTCACCGGGCGGAGCTGATCCGCCAGAAGCGCTGGGTGAACCTCGCCGCGCTGGCGATCTTCGCGATCTGCTTCGCGCTCTCCGCCGACATCGCCAACCTGGCGCCCGCGCGGCTGGCCGAGGGCGTGCCGCGCATCCTCGAATACTTCGGCACAATCACGCCATCGCTGCAATGGGACGTGCTCTTCGCCGGCCGCGACGAGGCCGGCAACGCCGTGCCGGGCTCGCTCACCTTCTGGTACGCCGACTTCGACAAGTACGTGGTGCTGA
>JBCCPD010000412.1:0-3765 GCA_039025075.1 Pseudomonadota bacterium
CGGGACATGCTGTTTCAGGTCGCCGACTGGCCTTTGGCGGAGGTGAGCGCCCAGGTCGACCCCGCGGCCTTCGAGGCGCTGGCTCCCGGCCAAGGCGCCGTCGCCGAAGTGACCCTGACGGTCGAGACCTACGGGGAAACCGCGGAGTACCCCGCCTCGCTCGCCGTCACGCGGCTGGCGCAGGATCGCGTGGCGATTTCGACCGTGTCGCCGATCCTGGTGAGCGCGGGCGACTTCGGCTACGGCGACGGCGTCGACTCGCTGCGCGAGGTCGCCGGGCTCGACGCGATCTCCCCCGACGTGCCGGTCGTGTTTCTTCTGGTGCTGGAGCGCTGAGGCGGCGCGCCGGCGCCCGCGGGACCGCCTCGGATCGCTTTGCGCGCAGAGCCCGACCCATGCCCGCCCCGCGCCCCAAGACGCCTCGCGCCTGGCAGCGCATGCTGTCGGGCCGTCGCCTCGACCTGCTCGATCCGGCGCCGCTGGACGTGGAGGTGGAGGACATCGCCCACGGCCTCGCCTTCGTCGCGCGTTGGAACGGGCAGACGGCCGGGGACTGGCCCTTCAGCGTCGCTCAGCACTCGCTGGTGGTGGAGGAGATCTTCGCGCGGCTTTCGCCGGCGGACTGCCCGGCGCGATGGCGGTTGGCCGCGCTGCTGCACGACGCGCCGGAATATGTGATCGGGGACATGATCTCGCCGTTCAAGGCGGCGCTGGGGCTCGACTACAAGGCCTTCGAAGCGCGGTTGGAGCGGGCGGTGCACATCCGCTTCGGCCTGCCGGCCGAGACGCCCAAGGCCGTCGCGCAGCGCATCAAGCGCGCGGATCGCGCCTGCGCCTGGCTGGAGGCGGTGCAGCTCGCCGGCTTCTCCCCGGCCGAGAGCAACCGGTTCTTCGGCCGGCCCCGCTTCGACGGATGGGACGAGATCGCGCTGGCGCCCCAGCCGCCGGCCGAGGCGCGCGCGGCGTTCCTCGCGCGCTTCGACGCGCTCTCCGAGGCGGCGAGGATGGAGCAGGCCTGAGGATCAGTCCGGCGCGTCGTCCGGCGCGTCGTCCGGCACGGGGCCGGGCGTCTCGCGGCGACGAAGCCTGCGGCGACGGCGGAGCGCCGGGCCGGGCCGCCGGGCGGCGCGGTGCTGCGCCGCCCGCTCCCGCCGCACGCGCTGAACCGCTTCGGAAAACGCCGCGGCCATGATGCCCGCCGGCACCGCGATGAGCCCGACCGACATCAGCGCCGCGACGGACGCAATCACCTTGCCCGTGGCCGTCACGGGCGTGACGTCGCCGTAGCCCACCGTGGTCATGGTGACGACGGCCCACCAAGCGGATCGCGGAATGGAGCCGAAGGCCTCCGGCTGGGCCTGCCGCTCGGCGATGTAGATGCCGGTCGACACGAACAGCAACGCGGCGGCGGCGAAGGAGGCGGCCAGGCCCAGCTCCAGCCGACGCTCGCCCATCGCCGCGGACAGCTCGCGCGCGGCCTGACCCAGGGCGGAATGGGAATCGAGCGCGAAGACCCGCAGCAGACGCGCCAGGCGCAGCATCACGGCCCAGCCGATGCCCGCCCCGATCAGCACCTCCAGCCACAAGCCGATCAGCGCGGCCAGGTCGAGAAGCGCGAAGGAGTGGAAGGGATAGCCCCAAGGGCCCAGCGGGCGCGCACGCCAGTCCGGATCCTCCCACCGGGTCCAGAAGCGGCCCGCGTACTCGACGCTGAAAACCACGGCGAGACCGCCCAGCAGCCAGTGCAGCAGGGCGGAGTAGCCGGCGAGCGCCCGCTCCGTCAGCAACGCGGCGATGACGACGGACGCGAACACGGCGACGGCCAGGAACAGGTTCAGCGGCGAAAAGCCAGGGCCCGTCCAGGCGTTCAGGTCCAGCTGACGGTACAAGCGGCGACGGACGGCCTCTTCGCGGCCGCTCATGCGGACGCCTTGGGGTCGCGGGACGCGAGGCGCGCGATCTCCCGCCCCGAAACGCCTCGGCCGAGGGTGAACTCGGACCGGTTCTCGGCCAGCGCGTGGCGCACCTGCTCCGGCGAGGCTCCGGCTTCCAGCGACAGGCGGTCGAGCGACCGCCAGACATAGCGCGGGTCGTTGAGCGCGGCGACGAGGCGATCGTGCAGCTGCCCGTCGGTCGGTCCGGCGGACGCGGCGGGGGCGGGCATGGGCGGCCCGGACTCTGGCTGGCCCGTCGCCGGCGGTCCAGGATGCGCCATCCCGCGGGTGAAGGTCATTCCGGCGAGGCCCGGCGGGACCGCGCGGTCGGCCTCCGCGTCGCCGTCCGAGGCCGCCGCGCCGCTCAGCCGGGCCCGGAGCTCCTCGATCAGCCGGGCCTGCGCCGCCAGCTGCCGCTTCACGCCGCCCAGATCGTCGTCGACCACGTCGACGTTCTGCGCGACGCCGCCCATCTTTTCCGCGACGCCGCCGACCTTCTGGTCGACATGCCGCTGCACCGCCTGGACGACCTCGGCCTTGAAGCCGTCCCGGTCGAAGCTGAGGTTCAGGTCGCGGCGCACATGCAGGATGACGGCGAAGACCAGCGCCGCGAAGAACGGCCAGTACGAGCCGCCATGCTCGATCAGCAGAGCCAGGTAGTCGGCGCCCTCGGCGGCCGCGTTGCCCGAGCCGGCCTGAACCGCCTCCCCGTCCTCGGCGATCGCGCCCGAGGCCGTCGACGCGCCGGAGGCGGGACCGGCGGCCGATTGGGCCCGCGCCGCGGAAATCACCCGGCAGCCTCCCGCGCTTGCCCTCGCAGAACGAACTTCTGCACTTTGCCGGTGGAGGTCTTCGGCAGCTCCCCGAACACCACCCTGCGCGGGGCTTTGAAGGCGGCGAGCTCGGCCCGGCAATGGGCGATGATCGCCGCCTCGTCGGCCGAGGCCCCGTCGCGCAGCTCCACGAAGGCGCAGGGCGTCTCGCCCCATTTGTCGTCCGGCATCGCCACCACGGCGCACAGGCTGACGGCGGGATGGCGGAAGATCGCCTCCTCCACCTCGATGGACGAGATGTTCTCGCCGCCGGAGATGATGATGTCCTTGGAGCGGTCCTTGAGCTGCACGTAGCCGTCCGGGTGCTTGACCGCGAGATCGCCGGACCAGAACCAGCCGCCCTTGAGGGCCTTTTCGGTCGCCGCCGGGTTCTTGAAATAGCCCTTCATGACCACGTTGCCGGCGAAGCAGACCTCGCCCAGCGTCTCGCCGTCCGCGGGGACCGGCGCCATCGTCTCCGGGTCGAGCACGTCCAAAGCCTCGAGCAGAGCATAGCGGACGCCCTGCCGGGCCTTCAGACGCGCCTGCTCGTCCCCCGGCAGGGCGTTCCATTCGGGGCGCCACTCGTTGACCACGGCCGGGCCGTAGACCTCGGTCAGGCCGTAGACATGGGTGACGTTGAAGCCGGCGTCCGACATCTCCGCCAGCACAGCCTCGGGGGGCGGGGCGGCGGCGGTCAGGAACTCCACCCGTCCGGGCAGCGGCTTCTTGTCGGCCTCAGGGGCCTGCAGCAGCGTGCTCATCACGATCGGCGCGCCGCACATGTGGGTCACGCGATGCTCGGCGATCAGGTCGAAGATCGGCCCGGCACGGACGGCGCGCAGGCACACATGCGCCCCGGCCCGGGCGCTGATCGTCCAGGGGAAGCACCAGCCGTTGCAGTGAAACATCGGCAGCGTCCACAGGTAGACCGGCGGGGCCCCGTCGACGCCCGCCATGCCGGCATGGATCACGTTCGACGCGGCCAGCAGCATCGCGCCGCGGTGATGATAGACCAC
>JBCCPD010000413.1:0-3763 GCA_039025075.1 Pseudomonadota bacterium
ATGCCCGAGATCACCCGGCGGTCATCGACGCGAGGCATGCCGCGGGTGTCGGTCGGAAGATGCGGCTCGATCCGCGCGAACTGCTCGTCGCTCAGCCAGAACTCGCTTGCCATTCCATCTCTCCTTCTAGGCAGGACGATGGAATCATGAAACCCACCCGCGCGGAACCCTGTTAATGGGTCTTGACCCTAGGCCGGGGCATCCGCTGCCCGGCAGGGGGGCGCCTGCGACCCCCGAGAGGGGTTTGCCTGTCGGCTTGCGGCGGCGGATGCGGCTGGTCAGCGTTTTCGCCGCCAGCCGCCCCTCATTGCTTTGGTGGCGATGGGCGCCGTCGGCCCGGACCTCCAGGCCGGCGTTCTCCGGGCCGACCAGGCGGCGGAGTCGACGGCCGTCGGCCGCCGGCCGCCGACGCCGACGCCGCGATGGCTGAGCCCTTCGACCGGCCGAGCGCGGAAGACCTCGAAGCCGACGGTCGCGTCCGGCGCCCCCAGCGGATCGCTGCGCCGGCTCGACCTCTCAAGATGCTCCGTCAGCCCGAAAGGCCCCGACGGCCGACTGCACCTCGCCCTTCCGATCCGCTCCAGGCGAGCGGATCGCAGGGACGCGCCGATCGGCAGGGCCTTGCGGGCGTCGAGCTGCGCGCGGGCGCCCGCCAGGCCCGCGACGTCGCCCGGTCCGCCGGCCGGCTCGCCGGCCGATCCGCCAACCGATCCGCCGACCGATCCGGACATGCGCCGGATCGCCGACCATGCGGCCCGGCGCGCGCGGCGGCGCGAGGTCCGTGGATCCGCCGGGGCGTCCGCCGGCGTCTGTGCGCTCCAGATAGCGTGCGCGGCGGTTGCTGCGGGTTTGCGCCTCCCGCAAAGGACTGCGCGAGCCGAGTCGTTCGCCGGGTCAAGGCTCGCGAAGCGACCGGCCTTCTTCAGGCCGGCTCGGCCTTGAGGCGGCGGGCGACTCGGCGGACGCTCGATGGAGAGCCCTTGCGGCTCTTCCCCGGCAATCAGCGATCTTCCTCGAAGCCCAACCGACGCCTGCCATTCCAGGCGCCCGCGCGAATGCGCGCGAGCCGATGGGGCTCGACGCCCCGGAGGCGAGACCCCCCGGGCGCCGCGTCCGAGAGGCGGACTTTGCTTCCCCGGCGCGCGGTGCTACGGCCTCGATCCGCGCAGGGGGGCGGCGGCGTCCCGGTTCCCCCGACCTCGCGCATGGCGGAGCGGCGCGGCGGCGGAGGGGCCCCATGAAGGCGGACATCAACCTCAAGCTCATCGCGGGCAATTCCAACGTGCCGCTCGCCGAGGCCATCGCCCGGCGGATGAGCGTCTATCGCGGCCTGCCGGTAAGCCTCGCCAATGCGAGGGTCGAGCGGTTCAACGACAAGGAGATCTTCGTTGAGATCTTCGACAACGTGCGGGGCGAGGACGTGTTCATTCTGCAGTCCACCTGCAAGCCGGCCAACGACAACCTGATGGAGCTGCTGGTGATCTCGGACGCGCTGCGGCGGTCCTCGGCCCAGCGCATCACCGCGGTGATCCCGTATTTCGGCTATGCGCGGCAGGATCGGCGGACGGCGGCGCGGACGCCCATTTCGGCCAAGCTTGTGGCGAACTTGATCGCCAATTCCGGCATCGACCGAGTGCTGACGATGGATCTGCATTCGGGGCAGATCCAGGGCTTCTTCGACATGCCGGTGGACAACCTCTACGCCTCGCCGGTCTTCGCCATGGACGTGCGTCACCATTTCGCCGATCGGATGGAGGATCTGATCGTCGTCTCCCCCGACGTGGGGGGCGTGGCGCGGGCGCGGGAGCTGGCAAAGCGGCTCAATCTGGGGCTCGCCATCGTCGACAAGCGGCGCGGCAAGCCGGGCGAGATCGAGGAGATGACCGTCATCGGCGACGTGGCGGGCCGCACCTGCCTGATCATCGACGACATCTGCGACACGGCCGGCACTTTGGTGAAGGCGGCCGAGCACCTGCGGGATCAGGGCGCGACGGGCGTGCACGCCTACATCACCCACGGCGTGCTGTCGGACCCGGCGGTGACGCGGGTCGGCGGCTCCGCGCTCGAAAGCCTGGTGGTGACCGACTCGATCCCGCTGCCGCCGGGGGTGGAGGCGGCGCCGAACATCCGGGCGGTGAGCGTCGCGCCGATGCTGGCGCAGGCGATCCTCAACGTCGCCAACCACACCTCCGTCTCCTCGCTGTTCAACGAGGAGACGCTGCAGCCGATCTACGAGGCCTTCTACCGCTTCGACTGAGCCGCCGGCGCGCCCGGGCCGCCGCGCAGGGCGCGCAGGATCGGGACCGCGGCGAGCAGCGTCAGCAGCGCCGCGATGGCGAAGGGCGCGCCGGGCAGGACCAGGGCGGCGCCCTCATGGGTGGTCAGCCAGAAGACGCCGCCGAAGAGCAGCGGAGCCAGGATGCTGGTGACGCCCTGCAGCGAGCCGACGACGCCTTGCAGCCGGCCCTGCGCGTCGTCCGGGGTCCGCGCGCTCATCAGCCCGTTGATCGCCGGGCCGGTGACGATGCCCACGCCCAGCAGCGGCAGGAAGGCGTAGACGACCCAGCCGCCGGGCGGCGCCACCAGCGCCAGCATGGAGATCACGTTCGCCGCGATGCCCAGCAGGATCGTCCCCGGCTCCTTGAAGCGCCGCAGCATCCAGCGGATCAGCAGCCCCTGGCCGAGGGCCATGGCGACGCCCACCGCCGCCAGGGACAGGCCGATCTGGCCGGGCGTCCAGCCGAACTGGGCCAGGGCGTAGTAGCTCCAGATCGCCGGGTAGACGCTGTGGGCGAGGGAGTAGATGAACATGGCCGCCAGGAGGCCCGCGAGGCCCGGCAGACGCGCCGCGTCGCGCAGGGCGCGGAAGGGGTCGAGCTTGCCGAGGTCGACCGGCCGGCGGCGCGCCTTGGGCAGGCTTTCGGGCAGGACCAGCAGGCCGAAGAGCATGTTGAGGCCCGCCAGGATCGCCGCCGCGACGAAGGGCGCGCGCGGTCCCAGCTCCCCCAGCAGGCCACCGGCGGCGGGGCCCAGCACGAAGCCGACGCCGAAGCCCGCGCCGACGAGGCCGAAGTTCGCCGCCCGCTTCTCGGGCGGGGAGACGTCGGCCAGGTAGGCGTTGGCGGTGGAGTAGGTCGCCGCGCAGGCGCCCGCGACGATGCGGGTCAGGAACAGCAGCCACAGAGTGTTCGCCAACGCCACCACGATGTAGTCGAGGCAGAGCGCGCCGAGCGAGATCAGCAGCACCGGCCGCCGCCCGTAGCGGTCCGAGAGCCCGCCGATCAGCGGGCTCATCAGGAAGGTCATGCCGGCGAAGGAGAAGGACAGGAGCGCGCCCCAGGCCGCGGCCTCCGACACCTCGACGCCCGCGATGTCGCGCAGCACCTCCGGCAGCACCGGCAGGATCAGGCCGATGCCCATGGCGTCGAGCGCGATGGTGATGATGATGAACACGGCGGCGGCGGGCCGAGCGGGCCGCGCCGCGTCCGCGGCCCCCTGAGGCCCCGGATCAGGTCCGGGGCGCGTTGCGTCGCTGGCCATGGGGCGTCCTCATCGGGGCGGGTGGCGCAGTGTCCCCCGTCGGAGCGCCTCGGTAAAGCCCGGTGCGGGCGCTCAGGCCCGCCGACGCGCCGCCGCGGTCAGCAGGCCCAGCCCGGCGAGGAGCAGCGGCGCGGCGGCGGGAAGCGGCACCTCGGCGGTCGCGCCGCCGCCGCCTGTCGGGCCGCCGCCGCCGGCTCCGCCGCCGACGCCTGACGCGTCCCCG
>JBCCPD010000414.1:0-3759 GCA_039025075.1 Pseudomonadota bacterium
AGCGGGTCGATGACCAGCATGATGGCGGTGCTCGTCGCGGCCTGCCCCTCGGCGCTCGCATTGGCGGCGCCGGCGACGTCCGTCGCCGCGATCGCCGTGGCGACGCGGTTCGGCGTGCTGGTCAAGTCGACCGCGTTCATGGAGGAGCTGACCCGCGTCGACACGCTCCTGCTCGACAAGACCGGAACCGTCACCGAAGGCAGTCTGCAGGTGGTCGGCGTCGTCTGCGCGCCCGACGTGGAGACAGAGGAGGCGGAGCGCCTCGCCGGCATGCTCGCCGGCGCGTCGTCGCACCCGGTTTCCCGAGCGATCCACAGGCTGCGCCGCGAAGCCGGATCCAAAGCGGCAGCGGTCAACGAGGTCGCAGGCAAGGGCGTCGAGGGCGAGATCGATGGACGCATGCATCGGCTCGGACGGTCGAGTCTTCATTCCGAGGCCGGGGCGACGCCTTTTGAAGAGCCCGAGCACGACGGGCCTGTCGTCGGCCTCTCGCGCGACGTGGACTTTCTGGCTTGGATCCTGCTGGCCGACACGGTTCGCGAGGATGCAGCTTCGTCCCTGAATCAGCTGCGCAACATGGGGCTGACCAAGCAGATGCTGGTTTCCGGAGATCGCGCGGCCTTGGTCGAGGAGGTCGCCGCCGAGTTGGCCGTGGACGAGGCCGTCGGCGATGCTCTCCCCGCGCAGAAGCTTGAAGTGGTGCACCGACAGCAGCGTGAGGGGCGTCGGGTCTTGATGGTCGGCGACGGGATCAACGACGCCCTTGCGTTGAAGGCCGCGAACGTCGGCGTCGCGATCGATGGCGGCAACACGGACGTGGCGCTCGCCTCCGCCGACCTGATCTTGTCCGTCCAGCGGCTGGACCGCCTCGTCTACATGATCAGGCTTGCGAGAGAGGCCCGCAAGGTCATGAACATCAATTTCGGGATCGCCCTTTCGGTCAGTCTGGTGTTCATAACGCTTGCTTCGGCTGGTTTGGTCGGCCCAGTCGCCACTGCGGTAATCCATAATGTAGATGCGCTTCTGATCATCATGAACTCTGCGCGCTTGTTGAGTTTTCGCGGATGAATCAGATAAGCTCACGTTCTCCAAATAAATCTTGCTGATCTTCGCGTAGTTTTAAGTATTTCCATAGGCCGTTGGACCATTAGGCCTTTTCCGGAGATCCGGGCCGTTGCGAGCTGGGATTTTCCACCCTTGAATGACCGAAGGACGACGATCCGATGAAACGCAGCAGGTTCAGCGACGAGCGGCTCATCGCGGTGCTCAAGGAAAACGAGGCCGGAGCCAGGGTCGACGAGCCGTGCCGCCGGCACGGCATCTCGACGGCGACGTTCTACGCCTGGCGCAAGAAGTTCGGCGGCATGGAAGCCTCGGACGCGAAGAAGCTGCGGGAGCTCGAGGTCGAGAACGCCCGGCTCAAGCCGACCGTCTTGGACCAGACGCTCGACATGACGGCGATGAAAGAGCTCCTGGCGAAAAACCGGTTGCGCCCATGGCGCAGCGAAAAGCCGTGGGCTTCCTGATCTCCGGTATGTGGCTGAGCGAGCGGCGAAGCTGCCAGATCGTCGACCTCGCCAACGGGCCCGATGGCACGAGCCCGGCGATGTTCGAACGGTCGGCGCGCACCGGTGTGCAGTTGCGCGTCATTGAGCCGGGCAAGCCGCTCCAGAACGCCTTCGTCGAGAGCCCGAACGGAAGGCTGCGCGACGAATGCCTGAACCTCCATTGGTTCCGGTCGCTCCGCCACGACCGCGAGGAGATCGGCGCCTTGGCGTCGTCACCACAACTCGGTGCGGCCCCACTCGGCGCTCGGCTACATGTCCCCGATGGGGCTGTTCCTCAAAACCGCCTCGCCGGCGACGCACGGGCCTTTCGCTAGCTCGGCAGCCGCGCGACCGACCAACACCCGACCGGAGAATTCCGGCTCGGCGCTCCCCTGATCCTGGGGAGACTTAAGGCGCACCAATGACGCGATCCGGTCGCCCGCCTAAAGCCCTCCAGGCGACGCGTTCTCACGGCCGTCGGTTCGACGGATGGAACGCTTCGTCAGTCCCCGAGCGCGGCGATCTCGGGGTCGGAGAGACAGGCCTCGGCCAACACCTCAGCGGTATGCGCGCCGAGGCGGGGCGGGGGGCGGCGGAGCGGCAGCGCCTCCCCGTCCAGCCGCCCCGGCGCGTGCAGCGCCATGAGCGGCCCTTCCGAGGGATGCTCGATCTCGCGCACCAAGCCGGTCGCGACCACCTGAGGATCGGCCGCGAGCGCGTCCAGCGGCGTGATCGGACCGCAGGGTATCTCGGCCGTCTCGAAGGCGTCGAGCCAGTCCGCCGTCGAACGGCCCGCCATCAGGGGCGAGACGAGCCCGTAAAGCGCGTCGATGTTGTCGCCGCGCGCGCGTTGAGTGGCGAAGCGGGGATCGGCGGCGAGCTGGGGACGGCCGAGGATGTCCCAGAACCGGCTCCACTGCGCGTCCGTGTAGGGCAGGATGCAGACGAAGCCGTCGGCGGTCGCATGGGGCCGCCGATGGGGGGAGAGCGCCCGCGGATAGCCCGCGCTGCCGGATCCGGGGCCGAACCAGTCGCCATGGTGATGCTCCACCAGCGTCCAGGCGGCGACGGTTTCGAACATCGGCACGTCGACCTGCGCGCCGCGCCCGGTGCGCAGGCGCCGCACATAGGCCGCCATAAGGGAGGACGCGCCTGCCAGCGCGGCGGTCTTGTCCGCGACGATGGTCGGCGCGAGCTCCGGCCGCCCGTCGCGGGCCAGCGCCGCCCCGGCGACGCCGGCCATGCCTTGGATCACGTCGTCATAGGCGGGCCGGCCCGCATAGGGCCCGTCCTCGCCGAAGCCGAGCATCGCGCCGTAGATCAAAGCGGGGTTGCGAGCCCGCACCGTCTCGGGCCCCAGCCCGAGCGCCTCCATCTTCCGCGGCCTCACGTTGTGCACGAAGACATCCGCGCCCTCGATCAGCCGCAGCAGCGCGTCGCGCGCCGCCGGGCGCTTCAGGTCCAGCTCCACGGAGCGCTTGTTGCGGTTGGCGCCGAGGAAGACCGCCGCCATGCCCGTCGACCGCGCGGGGCCCAGCTGGCGCGTCACGTCCCCGCCCGGGGCCTCGATCTTGATCACGTCCGCGCCCCAGTCGCCGAGGATCTGCGTGCAGTAGGGCCCGAAGACGACCGAGGTGAGGTCGATCACCCGGACGCCGTCCAGCGGCAGGTCCTCGGGCGCGGCGTCCGGACTGGGCACGGGCGGTCTCCTCTTGGTCATGGCCCGGGGCGGGCCTTGCCCCGACCTGCGGGGGCGGCGAGGTTGGGCCTGCGCGGCGAATGAGGCAAGGGAGACGCTGACATGGCGGAAGGGGAGATCGTGCGGCTGGAAGCGCTGGAGACCTACGCGCCGCCCGGCCATTCCGGCACCACCAACCGGCGTCTGGTCGACGGGGAGGCGACGGCGGGACGGTTCGAGATGGTGCACGGCCGGCTCGCGCCCGGCGGCGTGGCGGACCGGCACGCGCATGAGGCGGAGTATCAGGCGATGATGGTGCTGTCCGGCGCCTGCGACGTGACGCTGGGCGAAGCGCCCGCCGTGCGGGCGGAGGCCGGCGCCTTGGTGAGGATCCCGCCGGGCGTGGCCCATGAGGTGGTCAGCCTGGGGCCCGAGGATCTGCAGCTGGTGATCGTCTACTCGCCGCCGCTGCGGAGGCGGAGCTGATGCGCGCCGCCGTCTACGAGACCGCGGGACCCGCGGCGGAGGTGCTGC
>JBCCPD010000415.1:0-3741 GCA_039025075.1 Pseudomonadota bacterium
CGCCCGCCTGCGGGCCGCCCGACCCTGGACCGCCCGGCGTCGAGCAGGCGGCCAGCAAGCACAGCGCGGCGGCCCCTGCCGCCTTGGACAAGGTTTTCGATGCGGACATCACGTCGCTCCCCCGATTTCACCCGGGGCGCAGCCTGACCGCGTCGACCTAGCGAAAGATGAACGTCAAGGGCCCGAATGCGCGGCATTCGACAGGCCTCAGCCCTCCAGCATTCAAAGCCTTGCATTCTATCCGTTCATTTTATATTCATTAATTATTCATGTCTCCGATCCCGCTTACGGAGGCGACGGTCGCGTAGGAAAGGCCCACGGATGACGCAGCTCCCAGCCCCCCCGCTCCCCCGCGCCGCGCTCGCGGCGTGCTGGGCGCTCGCCGCCTTCCCCGCCGCCGCCGCCCCGGTGAACCTCACGGTCCTCGATTTCGACAGCGCCGGCGCCGGCGCCGACATCGTCGGAGAGGTCGTGGCGCTCACCGGGCGCGAGTTCGAGCGCTACGGCGTGCGCCTCACCGCCTCGCCCAACGGCGACGGCACGACGCTGGGCCTCTTCAACACCGATTGCGACGGGCCGGGACAGCCCGCCTGCTCGGGCAACGACGACGACCTTGCGACGGGCCCCCGCTACGGCACCGCGCCCCAGGGCCTGGCGCTGATCCTCAACGGCGCGGCGCCCGACGGTCTGAACGACGATCCCGACGGCGGCTCGATCACCTTCCACTTCACCGATCCGGGCGGCGTGAACTTCGGCTCCTTCGAGCTTCTCGACATCGACGAGGAGGATCCGCTGACCGCCCCCGACATCCTCTTCTCCTTCGTGATCGAGGACGGGACGGAGGCGGGCCTGCAGCTGGCCGAGGCCTCGGTCAGCACCCTCGCCGCCGCCCAGGCCCTGGCGCTGACGGTGGAGAACCTCAGCGTGAAGACCGACGACGAGGGCGCGCCGGCCCCGCAGACCGGCGACAATTCGCACTGGCGCTACCGCTTCGTGAACAACCCGCAGTTCTTCCCGGTGAACGCCGACGGCTACATCGAGAACGTCCGCTCCGCGACGATCCGATACGATTCGATTTCAGGGGCGGTGGGCTCGATCACCTTCGACCGCCCCCACGAGGTACCGCTGCCTGCCGCCGCCTGGCTGCTGGCGGCGGGGCTCGGCGCCCTGTGGGGGGCGCGCCGGGCCGGTTGAACGAAGGCGTTCACTCCATCAGGCGCTGCCAATCGCGAGCGCCATGGAGCACCCGAAGCACCAGGACCCCGTCAGTCGCCTCCTGCCTGTAGAAGACGACGTAGCCTTGGGTTGGAAAAACCAGCACGTCGGGCCGCGAGGGCAGTTTGGCGCGCCCCATGCCCGGCTGCTCGCCCAGCCCTTCGAGGGTTTCCGAGAGCCTGCGCAGCATCGCGTCCGCCGCGCTCGGCCGGTCCTTGGCGATCCAGCGATGTAGGGAGATCAGATCCGCTCGCGCCGCCGGCGTCAGCCGAACCGTCACCCGCGCTTGGCCTCCGCCAGCAGCGCCTCGACGTCGAGCGGCTCCGGCGGCCCCGAGGCGATCCCCTCGTCGATCGCCGCTTCGACGCGCCGCAGATAGGCGACGCGCTCCGCCTCCTGGTCCTCCAGCAACCGAAGACCGGCGCGCACGACCTCCGACAGGCCATGATAGCGGCCCGAGGCGACGAGATCCGCCACGAAAGCCTGCTGGCGAGGCGTCAGCGAAACGCTGGGATTGCGGGACATGGGCGGCTCCTAGCTATGTAGCCAATATGGCTACACGAACGCACCGTGGCAAGGCTGCGCCATAGCGAACGCGCAGAGACCCTAAAACTCCTCCACCGAAACCACCCCCGGCGCCGCTTTCAACGACCCCGCCACCTGCGGCGTCAGGGGCCACTCCCCCGGCAGCCTCAGCTCCACCTCGCCGAACTCCGGCGACATCAGCACCAGGTTCACCGGCCCGCCGCGCCGGGCAGCGGCGCCCTTCGCCGCCTCGGCATAGGCGAGGCGCGACTTCAGGCTCTCCATCGCCTCCGGATCGTTGACGAAGATCCGCAGCCCTGTCGCCGCCGCCGTCGCCACCGCCGCGTCCACCGGCTGGGCGGCGCGCAGCAGCAGCTTCACCTCGCCCTCCGCCGCCTCCGCCTCGACCGTCACCACCACCAGAGCCCCCGGCTCCAGCACCGAGCGGTACTGCTCCAACGGCTCCGAAAAGCACGTCGCCTCGTAGAGCCCCGTAGGGTCCGACAGCCCCACGAAAGCGAAGCGGGAGCCTCGGGCGCTCTTGCGCTCCTGCCGGGCCGTGACCACGCCGGCGACCTTGGCCAGGGCGCCGCCGCGGGCCGTCGCCTGGGCGTGAAGCTCGGCATAGCTGAGGACGCGCTGACGCTCCAACGCGCCGCGGTAGTCGTCGAGCGGATGGCCGGTGAGGTAGAAGCCGATGGCCTCGTGCTCCTGCTGCAGGCGCTCGGCGGGCATCCAATCCTCGGGGTTCGGCAGGCGCGGCGGCGGCAGCTCGGCCGCGTCGCCGAACAAGGAATTCTGCGGCGACGCCGCCTCCTCATGGCAGGCCGCCGAATAGGCGACCAGGGCGTCGAGCCCAGCGAGCACCCGCGCCCGGTTGGCATCCAAAGCATCGAACGCCCCGGCCCGCGCCAGCATCTCGAGCGGCCGTTTGCCGATGCGCTTGAGGTCCGCCCGTCGCGCCAGATCGAACACCGTCTCGAACGGCCGCCCGCCCCGCGCCTCCGTCAGCAGCCGCATCGCCTCCACGCCGACGTTCTTCAGCCCGCCGAGCGCATAAAGGATCCGCCCGCCATGGGGCGCCTCCTCGGTCGCCGCGCAGGGCTCCACCGCGAAGGTCGCCTCGCAGCGGTTGATGCAGGGTGGCACGACCTCGATCCCGAGCCGTTGCACCTCCCGCAGGTAGACGGCGAGCTTGTCGGTCAAATGAAGATCGCAGTTCATCACCGCGGCCATGAACTCGACCGGGTGGTTCGCCTTCAGCCAGGCGGTCTGGTAGCTGACGAGGGCATAGGCCGCGGCGTGGGACTTGTTGAAGCCGTAGTTGGCGAACTTGTCCAGCAGGTCCCAGACCTCTTGCGCCTTGGCCTTGTCGACCCCGTTCTCCGCTGCGCCAGCGAGGAACTTCGGTCTTTCCGCATCCATCGCCTCCTGGATCTTCTTGCCCATCGCGCGCCGCAGCATGTCGGCGCCGCCCAAGCTGTACCCGGCCATCTTCCGGGCGATCTCCATCACCTGTTCCTGATAGACGATGATGCCCTGCGTCTCGTCGAGGATCGGGTCGATGAGGGGGTGCAGCGTGTCGCGTTTTTCGCGCCCGTTCTTGACGTTGCAATACTTGGGGATGTTCTCCATCGGCCCCGGCCGGTAGAGCGCGACCAGCGCCACGATATCTTCGATACAGGTGGGCCGCATCTGGCGCAGCGCATCGCGCATGCCCGCCGATTCCACCTGGAAGACGCCCACCGTGTCGGCCGCCGAGTAGAGATCATAGGACGGCGCATCATCCAGCGGGATCGCGCCGATATCGATCTCGATGTTCCTAAGCCGCAGCAGATCCAGGCAGTTCTGCACCACGGTCAGTACAAAGGAACCCAAAGCCTATGAGCCGTTGGCAGACGGTCTCACAGCTGGCGTATTCCAGCTTGAAAGTTCCGGCATGCGGGACGCACTCCGAAAACTGGCACCCGATTCGATTGAAGAACTGACCGCGATTATCTC
>JBCCPD010000416.1:0-3739 GCA_039025075.1 Pseudomonadota bacterium
CACGTCTTCCTTCGACGCCAACACCGTCGCGAAGCTGGCCGCGGGAGAAGGCGCGCTGGGGCTCAAGGCGTCGAGCGTGCTGTCCTCGCCCGCGTTCTCCGGCCTGGCCTCGGGGTCGACGGCGTTTCGCACGTCCTTCGTGGTCGCCTCGGACGCGGCGCAGACCGGCGGGGAGGAGGTCTTCGAGGGCCTGTTCCGCTTCGTGGTGGACGGCTCGGTCACCTTCGCAGGGTTCGGCGGCGAGGCCGGGAAGGTCACGGTGGGTCTGGGGATCGCGGCGATGTCGGACTTGATCGAAGAGGACGACCCCGACGACGAGGGCGACAAGGGCGGATTCGGCGGCGAGAGCGAGCCCGGGGGCAAAGTCGGGTTCGGCGACGCGGGCGGGGTCGGCGACAAGGGCGGAGCCGGCGGCAAGGGCGATCCGAAGGTCGACGACCCGCTCCCGACCCTTTTCACGGTGCTCGACGTATCGGCCGGCGGGCCCGGCAAGCTTCCGTCGGGCGCCGCCACGGATCCGTGCGGCGGCAAGGCCGGCAAGGGCGGCGATCTGGTCGTCACCGGGCCCGAGACGGACTGCGTGACTCGCAAGGACGCGGGTCCGGACGGCGTGTTCGACTTCGGCCCCTCGGTGATCGACTTCCGCTTCGACTACGCTTTGGGAGAGCAGCTGGAGTTCCTGGCGCAGCTTTCGGCGACGGCGCGGGACGGCCTGACGATCGATCTGCTGAACTCCGCCCGGATCTCCTACCGCTTGGCGGACGGCCATGCGCTGACCGAGGTCGGGGATGGAACGGTGTTCGACGCCGTGCAGCCGATCCCGATTCCACCCGCCGCGCTCCTGCTGCTGAGCGGCTTCGGCATCGCCTCGGTCGTCAGGCGGCGCGCCGCCGGGTGATCGCGGCGCTCAGGCCGATCTGAAACGCCCCGGCCCTCGCGCCGGGGCTTTTCGTCTTCGCCCGACCTCAGGCCGCTTCGTCGCGGGCGTCGCCTTCGGCGTCCGCCTCTTCCGGCGGGGGCTTGGAGGCCCAGTCGGGGATCTCGACCATCAAGAAGGCGGGGACGTGATCGCCCATGCCGATCACGCGCGCACCGCCGCCGCGGCGCCCGCCTCGGGATCGGTCGGCGCCGCGGTCGCTCCGCTCGCGTCGACCGCCGCGCTCCTCCCGCTCGCGCGGGTCGGCGTCGCGGTCGCGTCCACGGCGGGCGCGGCGCGGAGGCGCGGAGGTCTCGTCCACCACCGGCGCGGCCTCGTCGTCCGAGTCCGACGCGTCGCCGCGCGGATCGTCGAGGGCCGAGGCGGCGACGGAGGCCGCCTCCTGGGTCTCGGGCGTCTCCTCGTCGCGCCGGCGGCGTCCGCCGCGGCTGCGTCGGGCGCGCTTGGGCTTTTCGTCGGACTTGGCGTCGGACTCGGGCGCTCCCTCCGCGGGCGCATCGACGGGAGCCGCGCCCTCCGCTTCGACCTTGGCGCCGCCGGTCATGGGATTGTCGGTCTCGGGCACGGCCTTGCCGATCAGCTCCTCGATCTTGTCGAGGTGCTTCTGCTCATGCGGAAAGCACAGCGTGATCGCGGCGCCCGAACGCCCGGCCCGGCCCGTGCGTCCGATGCGGTGCACGTAGTCTTCGGAATGGATCGGCACGTCGAAGTTGATGACGTGGCTGACCGTGGGGATGTCGAGGCCCCGGGCGGCGACGTCCGAGGCGATCAGCAGCCGGATCTCGTTGTTGCGGAACCCGTCCAGCGTGCGCATGCGAAGGCTCTGATCCAGATCGCCATGCAGGGGCGCGGCGTCGTAGCCGTGCTTCTTCAGGGACTTGCCCACCACGTCCACGTCGCGCTTGCGGTTGCAGAAGATGATGCCGTTGGTCAGCGCCTCCCCTTCGCCGTCGATGATGCGGCGCAGAAGCTCTCGCTTCTCCTTGTCGGCGGTGTCGCGGCGGGCGGGGCGGTGCTTGCAGACCTTCTGGTCGATGGTCTCGGCGGTGGTGGCCTGCTTGGCGACCTCCACCCGCACCGGGTTGTGCAGGAAGGTCTCGGTGATGCGCGTGATCTCAGGCGGCATGGTGGCCGAGAAGAACAGGGTCTGGCGCGTGAAGGGCGTCAGGCCGAAAATGCGCTCGATATCCGGGATGAAGCCCATGTCGAGCATGCGGTCGGCCTCGTCGACCACCATCACCTGCACGCCGGTCAGCATCAGCTTGCCGCGCTCGAAGTGATCCAGCAAGCGGCCCGGCGTCGCGATCAACACGTCGACGCCGCGGTCGATCAGCTTGTCCTGGTCCTTGAAGCTCACCCCGCCGATCAGCAGCGCCATGGTCAGCTTGTGGTGCTTTCCGTAAGCCTCGAAGTTCTCGGCGACTTGGGCCGCAAGCTCCCGCGTCGGGCACAGGATCAAGGAGCGCGGCATGCGCGCCCGGGCGCGACCTTTGGCGAGGATGGAGATCATCGGCAGCGTGAAGGCCGCCGTTTTGCCCGAGCCGGTCTGAGCGATGCCGAGCACGTCGCGTCCGGCGAGGGCGGAGGGGATGGCCTGGGCCTGGATGGGCGTGGGCGTGTCGTAGCCCGTGTCGGCCACGGCCTTGAGGACCTTGGGATCAAGGTCGAGATCGGTGAATTTCACTTGGGCTCCTTCGCGGTGAACGCTGTCGGCCGTTTCTTGGTGGCCGCAATGTCCGCGCGGCCCGTTGCAAGCAGGCGGGCCCGATGACCCTGTGCTGCGGTGCAAAATGCACAAGGCGCCGCGAAAGTCAACGCGAGCCTGCGAAACCGGCGGCTTTCCGCCCGTTTCACCGCGGTTTCGGGCCCGAGATCGGCGTTTCGTCGCAGGAACGTCGCATCGACGGGGCAGAGTTCCGACCCTGCAAGCCCCGCCGCCCAAGAGGTCCGCCATGCGCCGCGCCTTGATCCTCGGCTCCGCCCTCGTCTGGCTCGCGGCCCCCCTGCCGGCGGAGGAGACCCGGTTTCCCGCGGTGCTCGCCGGTCATGCCGTGCTGCCGGCCCTCACCCTGGTTCCGCCGCCGCCCGACGCGCCGCGCGACGCGCTGGTTTCCGGCAAGTTCGCGACGGCGGTCCGCGGGGTGCGCAACGACCGGCCCCTCAGCTTCGAAGGCGACACGTTCGGCTTCCATGGCAGCCGCGGCACAAGCCTGTTCCTTCCCTTCATCGGCCAGCCGGTTCAGGGATTTTCCGGCTTCGCCATGGACCCGGCGCCGGACGGGTCGGTCTACGCCATCATCGACAACGGCTTCGGCTCCCGCATCTCCTCGCCCGACGCGCTGCTCAGCTTCGCGCGCCTGGCCCCGGACTTCGCGACCGGCGCGGTCGACGTGGTCGAGCAGGTCTGGCTGCGCGATCCGAACCGCGTCGTGCCGTTCCGCCTCGCCTATGAGGGGACCGAGGCGCGCTACCTGACCGGCGCCGACTTCGATCCCGAAAGCCTGCAGGTGATCGGCGAAGAGGTCTGGATCGGCGACGAGTTCGGGCCCTACCTGATCTCCGCCGCCCTCGATGGCGTGGTGACGGGCGTTCATGAGGCTCGGATGGACGGCGCTGCGCTGCGCTCCCCCGATCATCCGGCGCTGCGCATCCCCGCGCCGGCCGGCACGGCCTGGCGCGTCCCCCGCTCCGGCGGGTTCGAAGGGTTGGCGCTGCAGCCCGGGACCGGCCTGCTCTGGGCGGTGCTGGAGCGGCCGATGCTGGACGAGACCGGCGCGCCGGAGGGGCGGTTCCTGCGCGCGA
>JBCCPD010000417.1:0-3731 GCA_039025075.1 Pseudomonadota bacterium
CGAGAGAGCTTGTCCACGCCCTTCTGCTTGGCCTTGCGCACGATCGCCTCGATCATCGGCGAGTCCGACCGCGCGAACAGCGAAAACCGCTTGAGCAGGTCGCTGTCCGCGCCGACGCCTTCGAACAGGCTCAGCAGCATTTCGCACAGGTCGACGCCCAGCCGCGCGATCATCTGCCTGACGCCGGCGGCATCCAGCGCGCGCAGCACCGCGCGGTCCCCGGCATAGTCGGTCCAAGTCAGATCGGGCGCGCGCGGCGTGGCGAAGAACAGGTTCTGCCCGACCGTCCCGTTGGGGTTGTAGGCGTCCTCCCGCCATACATCGATGAAATCGGCCCGCATCTCGCCGAACTCCGCCGATGCGGCGATGCGCCGGCGCAGCTCCAGCAGGCTGCCGGCCAGGCGGGCGTCGCGCTCCGGGTCGAGGCGGCTGTCCAGCCCGATGGTGTAGAGGTCGTCCTCCAGTCCCAGCGCGGCGATCAGCTGGATCATCCGCAGCTCCACCGCCCGCATGCTGGCGTAGCCCGCCTCGGTCGGGTGCACCCAGCGGTCGGCGATGTCGTCCAGCGGCGCGCCGGTCAGCGCCGCCTCGCGCCGCCGCACGGCGCCTTCGGGCTCCTCGGTCTGCACGACCGGGCGGAACCGCAGCCCATGCTCCAGGTTCTCGCGGATCGTGCCGCTGAACACTCTGGGATCCGCCGGAACGTAGGCGGCGCTGCGGTAGAGCACCTCCGTCCCAGCGGTCCAGCTGCCGTCCGCCCGGTCCGCGAGCCCGCACAGCCCCTGCAGCAGGGCCGAGCGCTGCGCGGGATCGTCGCCGATCACCGCCACGCGGGCGCCGCGGGGCGCATGGCAGGTCGCTGGAAACGGCAGCCCGTCGACCGGCGCGTCTTTCAGCTCCAGCGCATGCGGCCCGACGAGAGCCCGCTCCGCCATCGCCGCGGGCGCGCCGTCGTCGTCGAAGGTCTCCATCACGCTCTCATAGCGCGCCGTCATGTCGGAGAAGTCCTGATAGTAGCGCAGCAGCTCCTTCCAGGGCGCCGCGAGGTCCTTGTAGGCGATCAGCACCGCGACGAGGGAGCCGATGTCGAGCCGGCCCTCTATGACGAAAAAACCGCCGATCAGATAGAAGAAGAACGGCGTCAGGTGGTTGGCGACGTTGTTCACGAACTTGATCAGGAACTTGAGGATGAAGATCCGCCGCCTGATCTTGTAGTTGTCGTACAGCTGCCGGCTGACGATCGCCATGTGCCAGCGCCGCGCCCTCAGCGCCCGCACCTCGGTGGCCCCGTCGAGGCTCTCGTTGATCTCCCGCGCCATGGCCCTGATGTTGGCGAGGCGTTGGCGGATCATCTCCACCACCCGGATCTGCAGCTTGGGGATGACGTAGGCCTGCACGGGGTAGAGCACCAGCGCCGCGGCCCCGAGGAACGGGTTCTGGGCCATGATGAAGCCCAGATAGACCAGGAACCGCCCGCCCGAGGCCACGGGCGTGACGATGATCGCCCCGATGAAATCGCCGATCGGCGCCAGTTCGGCCGAGATCAGCTGCACCAGCTCGCCCGGACTGGTCTCCCTCAACCGTCCCAGCGGCCGCCCCATCACGCGGGAGAAGAGGTCGAACCGCATACGCCGCAGCATCCGCTCCCCCAGGATGCCGCGCTGCATGTTCTGGGCGTATTTGATGCCGTTGTCGGTGACGATCGCCGCCAGATAGGCCAGGCACAGCGTCAGCAGGTATTCCAGCTGCTCCAGCTCGAACCCGTAGACGGAGATCGGAAAGGCCGTCCGCTCGATGGCGTCGTTGACGATGATTTTGGGCAGCTGCAGCGTGTAGTAGACGATCGGAAGGCTGCACAAGGTGATCGCCAGCAGGATCAGCTGGTCCCGCGCCGAATGGCGCCAGACGAAGCTGGTCATGCGTTCGGCCATGTCCGCGCGCCCCTTTCCGGATGCAAACCGGAGCAGCGTCAAGCATCCACGAATGAAGCCCCGGTGAAAAGGCCTGCGTTATCAGTAGGACGAGCGCTCCGGCCCCGCGCGGCCCAGCCCTCGCCGCGGCGACCAGACCTGCCGTCTCATGCGCCGCAGCGAGGCGAAGGCCGCCGCCGCATCGCGCTGGGCCATGGCCAGCGCCGGCGTCACCGCCAGCACCACGAACAGGCCGCAGCCCAGACCGAAGCACAGCGTGATGATCGTCGGCTTCAGCTGGCGCGCCTGCTCGGACTCCTCCCACAGCATCGGGGCGAGCCCCAGCACCGTGGTCAGAGTGGTCAGCAGCACCGGCCGCAGCCGGTCGCAGACCGCATCCAGCAGCGCCGGCGCCAGGGCGCGCTTGCGGGCGTATTCGTCGATCGTGGTCACCAGGACGATGGAATCGTTGATGATGATGCCCAGCATCCCGATCAGACCGACGATGGAGAACATGGACAGCGGAACCCCCATCCACCAATGCCCCCAGAGCGCGCCGACGAAGCCGAAAGGCGCCGCCAGAAGCACCGCCAAAGGGCGTCCCCAGCTCGCGAACACCCAGGCCAGCGCCACATAGATCCCCGCCAAAGCGTAAAGCGCCGCGATAGCGGATTCGTTCAGGAACGCCTGCTCCTGCTGCTTGAGCCCCGCGATGCGCCAGGCGACGCCGTAGCGCTCGGCGATGTCGGGCAGGATCGCTTCGGACACGAGCCGGTCCGCTTCCGCCGCCGCGGTCGGGTCCGTCTCGTCCACCTCGCCCCAGACCGTGGCGGACATGCGCCCGTTGTGCCGGCGCAGCCGAGCATAGCCCGGCTGCGAGGACAGCGAGACGATCTCCCCCAGCGGCACCCACTCGCCCGTCGGCGCGCGCACCCTGGCGCGCGCCAGATAGTCGGCGGTGATCTCCTCGTCGGCGAGGGCCACGGTCACTTTGCCGGCGCGCTGCCCCACCGGGAACTCCGCCGCGGTGCGGCCCGACAGACGGTTGAACAGGATCCGGCCGATGGACTCGCTGGTGAAGCCCAGCGCCCGGCCCAGCGGCGTCAGCTCCAGCGTCACCTCCCGCTCCGCCGCGGCCATGTCGTCCTGCACGCCGCTGACGGGGCCCAGCCGCTCCAAAGCGGTCTTCAGCGCCTGCGTCGCCCCCTCCAGCGCGTTCAGATCCTCGGAGATGATGCGGATCTTCAAGCTCTCCTCGCCCGGACCGGAGCGGTCGGCGGCGAAGGCGACGGTCTCGGCCTGCGCGTGCATCTCCACCGCCTCCTCCACGCGGCGCGCCATGTCGCCGGAGGAGTAGGGCCGGTGCTCGGCGTCCACCAGCTCCACCCCGATGGAGGCGAGCTGCCAGGGCTCCCGATCGTCGCGCTGGGCCAGGCCGCGCCCGCCGCCCTGGCCGATCTCGATCAGCATGAAATCCACCGGGTTCACGCCGTGCTCGGCCTCCAGCTCGGCGGCCACGCGCTCCACCGCCTCGCGCAGAAGCGCGGTCTGCGCCACCGTGTCCTCGCGCGCGGCCGAAGGGGTCATGGCGACCTGCCCGACGAAACGGTTGCGGTCCGGCGCGGTCCAGAAGCGCCAGGGCGGATCGCCCAGCGCCAGCATCTCCACGCAGATCATCAGGAGCAGGATCGCCGCGCCCAGCACCGGATAGCGCAGCCGGATCACCCAGCCCATCAGCGGTCGAAACGCCCGCGCCTTGAACCAATCCAGCCCCCGGTTCACCGCCCTCGACGGCGCGTCGTACCAACGCTCGGACTCCGC
>JBCCPD010000418.1:0-3726 GCA_039025075.1 Pseudomonadota bacterium
ATCCCGTCGTTCAGCTCCTTCAGCGCCTCGTAGTTGAAGGCGTATTTCCCGCCCTCGTCCCGAGCCGCCCAGATCAGCGTCTCATGGGCGTTGGTCAGCCGGCGGCCGCGGAAATTCGGCATCGGGTTCGACTTGCGCCAGATCACGTCGTTCAGCACCCAGAACCCTTCGTCCTGCAGCGCCGCGCCCACGCGGAAGATGTTGTGGTAGCTGCCGATCACCCACAGCGCGCCCTGCGGCTTGAGGATGCGCCGCGCCTCCGCCAGCCAGGCGCGGGTGAACCGGTCATAGGCCGCGAACCCGTCGAAGCGGTCCCAGGCGTCGTCCACGGCGTCGACGCGGGAGTTGTCGGGGCGGTGCAGCTCTCCTTTGAGCTGCAGATTGTAGGGCGGGTCGGCGAAGATCAGGTCCACGCAGCCGTCGGGCAGCGCCTGCATCGCCTCGATGCAGTCCCCGGCCAGGATCTCCCCGACCGGCAAAGCCTGATCCGTCGCGACGCCTGCGCGCCGCGTGTCGCCCTTGGCGGCCATGTTCGGCCCCTCGTTCGGCCGGCTGTTGCGCCGGCGTTTCGCCTATTCGTTGCGGGCAACATGAGGCGCAGGCCGATGGCGGTCAATAACTATTTTAAATCAGCATTTTATGGCGGACTCTTCAACCAACATCTTGTGTATGGGCCTGAAGGAACGCCGATGATGTTGGGTCACGCCCCAGCGCCGCAGACCGGCCAAATGCGCCGGAGTGCCGTAGCCGCGATTGGTCTCCCAGCCATACTCGGGGTGCTCACGCGCCAAAGCCTCCATCACCCGATCCCGCTCCGTCTTGGCGAGGATCGAGGCCGCGGCGATGCTCGCCGACCGCCCGTCGCCCCGGATCACCGCGGCGCCGGCGCAGGGCATCGGCCGGGGCAGACGTCGCCCGTCGATGAGCGCGAAGTCCGGAGGCGCGCCCAATCCCTCCAACGCCCGCAGCATCGCCAGGTCCGCCGCCCGGCCGAGCCCCACGCCGTCGATCTCCTCGACGCTGGCGAAGGCCACCGAAAGCTCAGCGCCCCCTTGCGCCGCGATCTCCCGCAGCGCGTCCGCCAAGGCCTCCCGCTTGGCCGCGCTCAGCTTCTTGGAATCGTCGAGCCCCTCCGGCGCCGCCCCCGGCGCCAGCACCACCGCGCCGGCGCCGACCGGCCCGGCCCAGGGCCCTCGCCCCGCCTCGTCCACGCCCGCGACCCGAGGCGCTGCCCGGCCGTCCCGCAGCAGCGCCGCGCGCGCATCGTCCTCGAGTTTCTCGTCGGGCGGCATGGCCGCGATCCTACCGGCCCCGCCGCCGCCCCCGCCAGCCTCGGCGTGCACGCGAATGCATGCAAAATATTGAGTGTGATACTTATTTCAGAGACTTCAGCACGTGCTCAAGCTTGAGCACCCCTTGCGCGCTCGGGGCTCACAACCCCAGAGACAGCTGATCCCCCGCCCTCGGCGGCGGCCGGAACAGGTCGCAGCGCAGGGGCTCTCCCCGCCCCTCGTCCAACCCCAACCGCTTCGCGGCGATCGAAAACCGACGCCGCACCAGGTCCGCCCAGACCCCTTCCCCGCTCATCCGCGTCCCGAACCTCGGGTCGTTCGCCCGCCCCCCGCGCAGCTCCCTCACCCGGTTCATCACCCGCTCCGCCCGGTCCGGAACATGCTCCCGCAGCCACTCCTCGAACAGATCCTTCACCTCCAGCGGCAGCCGCAGCATCACGTATCCGGCGAACCCGGCCCCCGCCTCCGCCGCCGCCTCCAGCAGGGCCTCGATCTCATGATCCGTCAGCGCCGGCACGACCGGCGCGACCAGAGCCCCCACCGGACACCCCGCCTCCGCCAACACCCGGATCGCCCTCAGCCGCTGCTTGGGCGAGGCGCAGCGCGGCTCCATCCCCCGGCTCAGCCGCCCGTCCATCGTGGTCAGCGAAACCGCCACCCGAGCCAGCCCCGCCCGCCCCATCTCCCCCAGAACATCCGCATCCCGCGTCACCAGGGCCCCCTTGGTCACGATCGTCACCGGATGCCGATGCGCCTGCAGCACTTCCAAGATCCCCCGCATCACCCGCCGTTCTTTTTCAATCGGCTGATAAGGATCCGTATTCGTCCCGATGGCGATGGGCCGGCACCGATACCCCTTCGCCCGCAGCTCCTCGTCCAGCCGCTCCGGCGCGTCCGGCTTGACCAGGATCTTCGTCTCGAAATCCAGCCCCGGCGACAGCCCGAGAAACGCATGCGTCGGCCTCGCAAAACAGTAGACGCAGCCATGCTCGCACCCCCGATAGGGGTTGATCGACCGGTCGAACGGAATGTCCGGAGAGGTCTGCTTGACGATCACCCGGCGCGAGCGGTCGATCATCACCTCCCGCTTGACCGGCGGCGCGTCGGCCTCCCCTTCCCACCCGTCGTTCACCGGAACCCGCGCCGTCGCCTCGAACCGCCCCGAGCGGTTCGACACGGCCCCGCGCCCGCGCCGCCGCTCCGCGGCCACGGACGCGCGGTCCTCCTCGCCTTCCGAAAACGGCCCCATGCGACTCGCACCTCCTGCCCCGCAGGGTGGCCGAGTCGCAAGAACGTTACAAGAACATCAAGGCCCGCGAGTCAGCGCGGCGGCACGATGGTGGCCGCGTGCGGCGCGGCGTCCAGCCGGGCCTCGGGGATCTGCTCGCCCGTGTTCACGCAGATGCCGTAGGTGCCGTCCTCGATCCGCTGCAGGGCGGCGCGTACGGCGCGGATCTCGTCGAGCCCGGCATGGCCGAGCTCCTCCTTCACCTCGTCGTCCTCGCGCTCGGTCGCCCGCTCCTCCCAGTCGGGATCGGGGGTCTGGTCGAGGCTGTCCTCGATCTTGTGCAGCCGCTTTTCGAGCTCCGCCAGGCGGGCTTCGAGGATCGTCTTGTAGTGCTCCACGGGCTTCATCTTCTTCTCCCGAGCGGTCTCGTTGGCGGGCCCGGTCTGCGCCGGGCCAGGGCCGGTTTCTCGCCCGGATCGCGGCGCCGGACCCTGAGATGGATCAAGTGAGCCTATTCGCGCCAATCGAGCAGCCAGCGCTCGATCCGCCCGATGGCGAAGCTCAGCGCCACTCCCATGGCCGAGAGCATCAGGACCCCGGCGAAGAGCCGCTCGAGATCATAGAGCGCGCCGGCGGTGAGGATATAGGCGCCGATGCCGTGCTCGGCGCCCAGCATCTCGGCCGCCACCAGCAAGATGATGGCGATGGCGAGGGAGACGCGCAGGCCCGTCAGGATCGCCGGCAAGGCGCCGGGCAGCACGATCTTCAGGACGATGGAGCGCCAGGTCAGGCCGAAGCTCTGCCCCATGCGGATCAGCGTGCGGTCGACCCCGTCGACGCCGCCATAGGTGGCGACCACGGTCGGCGTGAAGACCCCGAAGGCGATGAGCGCGTATTTCGAGCCCTCGCCGATGCCGAACCAGATCACGAAGAGCGGCAGCAGAGCGATCTTGGGGATGGGGAAAAGCGCGGCGACCAGCGGCGCCAGCCCCGCCCGCGCCAGCGAAAAGAGCCCGATGGAGAAGCCCACGGCGATCCCGGCCAGCGCCCCCATCGCGCCCCCGACGGCGAAGCGGCCGAGCGAGGGAACCAGATGCTCCATCAGCTGACCGGAGGTCCAGAGATCCACGAAGACCTGCCCCACGGCGCTGGGCCGCGGCAGAGTGAGCGGGGAGATCATGCCGGAGGCCGTCCCCCACTCCCACA
>JBCCPD010000419.1:0-3725 GCA_039025075.1 Pseudomonadota bacterium
GACGACGCCGAAACCCAGCGAGACGCCGTCGACCTCGGCATGGGCGGTCAGCAGGTGCAGCGCGAAGACGTCGTCCGCGCTCATGTCCGTGTCCACCCAAAAGCCCATCAGTCGAGCCGCTGCAGCCGCACCGCCGTCTCCTGCGGCAGATCGAAGGCGATCTCTTGCCCCACCTCGAGGGCGGGCGCGGTGGCGGGGGCGTCGGCCTTCACCCGCTCGCCGCCTGCGTCGATCACGTATTCCCGCCGCTCGCCGGCGAAGGCGACGCCGAGGACGGTGCCGCGTCGCGGCCCCTGGCCCAGCCGCACGGCGCCGGGACGCCAGGCGAGGGCGCCTCCGTCCGGCGTCGGCACGATGGTCTCGAAGCCAACGAAATCCGCCACGAACCCCGAAACGGGGCGCGAGTAGATCTCCTCGGGCGTGCCCAGCTGCTCGATCCGCCCCTCGCGCATCACCACGATGCGGTCGGCGAGCGCCATCGCCTCCGACTGATCGTGCGTCACGAACACCATGGTCACCCCGGTCTCCCGCTGCACCCGCTGCAGCTCCAGCCGCATCTCCAGCCGCAGACGGGCGTCGAGGTTCGAGAGCGGCTCGTCGAGCAGCAGCACCTCGGGCTCCATCACCAGGCTCCGCGCCAGCGCCACACGCTGCTGCTGACCGCCCGACAACGCCGCCGGCGCCCGGTCGGCGAAGCCTGTCAGACCGACGGTCTTCAGCCCGGCCTCGACCCGCCCCGCCACGTCCGGATCGCGCCTCAACCGCAGCCCGAAAGCCACGTTCTCGAACACCGTCAGGTGCGGGAAGAGGGCGTAGGACTGGAACATCAGTCCCACCTTGCGGCGCGAAGGCGGAACGCGCGTCACGTCGCGCCCGCCGATCCGCACCACGCCCGACCGCGGCGACAGCAGCCCCGCGATGGCCCGCATGGTCGTGGTCTTGCCGCAGCCCGAGGGGCCCAGAAGCGCGATCAGCTCCCCCTTGGCGATGGCCAGGTCCAACGCCTCGACGGCGACCGTCCGCCCATAGGCGAGCGTCAGCCGCTCCAACGACACATGCGCCGCGTCAGACATACTTGGAGAACCCCAGGAACCGCTCCGCCGCGAAGACGATGGCGACGGACATGAAGGCGAGGAGGGCGGAGAGGGCGGCCACCGAAGGGTCGTAGTTGATCTCCATGTAGGCGATCATGTCGATGGGCAGGGTGCGGACGCCGGGGCCGCTCAGGAACAGGCTCACCGGCACCTGGTTGAAGCTGGTCACGAAGCCCAGGATGAAGGCCGCCAGCACGCCGCCGCGGATGTTCGGCAGCACCACCTTCCAGAACGCCCCGGCGCGGGAGCAGCCGAGCAGCATCGCCGCCTCCTCGATGTCCGTGCGCAGGTTCTCGAGCGAGGCGGAGACCACTCGCACCGCATAGGGCAGCACCAGCGCGGCATGGGCGAAGAAGAGGGCGGCCAGGATCGGCGCGCCCGTCGGGATCACGAAGTACCGCAGCAGCGCCAGCCCCACGATGATCCCCGGCACGATGATCGGCGACGACAGGATCAGCCGGACGCTCTCTCCCCCCGGCACCCGATACCGCGTCAGTCCGTAGGCCGCCGGCACCCCCAGCGCCAGCGCCGTCAGCGTGCCGAAGACGGCCAGCAGCATGGAGACGGCGAAGCTCTCCCGAAAGCTCTCCACCTCGAAGACCTTCACCACCCAGCGCAACGACAGCCCCTGCGGCGGAAACGCCAGGTTGTTCCCAGCCGACAGGGCGGCCGCGATGATGATCAGAAACGGCCCGATCAGAAAGGTCAGCGTCAGCCCGAGGATGACCCAGGCGGCGAGGCGGTTGGTCATGCCGCCGCCTCCGCCGCTCGGGATTTGCGCGCCGTGGCCATGCGCTTGAGCAGCAGGTTCGCCGAATAGCTCATCACGATCAGGATCATGGCGATGACCGAGGCCGAGACGAAGTCGTTCGCCACCGTCACCCGCTGATAGAGCAGCGTCTCCAGCATCAGCACCTTCGCCCCGCCCAGGATCGCCGGCGTGATGTAGGCGGTCAGCGAGCCGGTGAACACCAGCGTGCCGCCGATCACCAGCCCCTCGCGGGTCAGGGGCAGGATCACGCGGGTGAAGACCTGCAGCCAGCTGGCGCCGAGGATGCGGGCGGCCGGCACGGCGTCCTGAGGCATGTTCTCCATCGCCGACACCAAGGAAATGATCATCAGCGGCATGAAGAGCTGCAGGAGCCCGATGAAGACGGCGGTTTCGGTGAAGAGGAACCGGATCGGTTCGTCCGTCAGCCCGATCCCGGTCAGCGCCTGGTTCACGAACCCCGTGCGGCCCAGGATCACCAGCCACGCATAGGTCCGCGCCACGGGGGAGATCATCAGGGGCAGGATCACCAGCCCGAACACCCGGCCCCGCGCCGTCGTCGGCAGCCCGACGATGGCGAAGGCCGCGGCGTAGCCGACGACGGCGGATACGGCGGTGACCAGGGCGCCGAGGCGCAGGGTGCGGAGGAAGACCGCCCGGTTCCGCTCGGACGAGAAGAACTCGACGTAGCCGTCGAGCGACCAGTCGCCGCCGACGCGGAAGGCCTCGGACAGCAGGATCCCCACCGGCAGCAGGAACAGAGCCGCGGCGAAGACCGCCGCGGGCAAGGTCAGGGCGAGGCCGACGGCCCGGCTTTCGAACACCTTTCGGCGCTCAGGCTCAGTTCAGCACCTCGGCGTTCCACGCCTCCAGCCACGCCTCGCGCCGGTCGAGGATCACGTCGGGCGGCAGCAGGTCCAGCGTCGCCACCACGTCGGCGCCGTAGGTGAGGTTGGCGGCGATCTCGTCGGAGACGACCACCTCGGCGTTGGCGGGGCTGTCGATCAGAGCCTCGGCCAGCTTGGTCTGCACTTCGGTCGACAGCCAGTAGTCCATGAACTGCAGCGCCAGCTCCTCGTTGCCGTTGCCCGCCGTCATCACCATGACGTTCATGCCGCCGGTCTGACCTTCCTTCGGTTCCGCCCAGGCCATCGGCAGCCCGTTGTCCTTGAACCGGCCCCAGGCGAAGCGCCCGACGGGCGCCGCCCAGATTTCTTCTTGCTGCATCAGCTGCGCCAGCTGCGACGACCGCACGTAGAACGTCACGATGTCGTCCGCATGCTCGCCGACCTTGGCGATGGGCGCCGCCAGGCTCTGGTCCGTGTCGCCCATCGCTTTCCCGAGCATATGCAGCGTCGGCGGCCCCTGGTTCGTGGTCACGTCCGGCAGCGCCACGTTGCCGGCGAGCTCCGGCGACAGCAGGTCCGCCCAGCTCTCCACCGTCACCTTGTCGGTCCGATAGACGATGGATGTGGCGTAGAACGTGTAGCCGATGCCCAGATTGTCGCCGAGCGGGTCCTTGGCGATGTCGTAGAGCTTGGCGTGGTTCGACAGCGCCGAGACGTCGATGGACTGCAGCAGCCCCTTTCTCGCCGCGCCCAGCGCGTCGTGGGTCGACAACACCGCCATGTCGATCACCGGGTCGGCGGCGTTGGCCTCGATCTTCGCGAGCCGCTCGACGGAATTGCCGGTCTCCACCACGATCTCGCAGCCGCAGATCTCCTCGAACGGGTCGTAGACCAGCTCTTTGAACTCGTCCTGGCTGAAGGAATAGACCGAGATGGTCAGCGTCCGGTCCTGGGCCGCCGACGGCGACGCGAGGACGGCGGAAAGGGCGACGGCGGACGTGACGCCGGCGAGGC
>JBCCPD010000420.1:0-3712 GCA_039025075.1 Pseudomonadota bacterium
AACGGCGGCCTCGTCGCCGAGGTCCGCGTCGAAGAGGGCGACCGGGTGGAGCAGGGCGACGTGCTCGCCGTGCTCGACCTCTCCCGCCTCGACGCCCGGGTGGCGGAGCTGGACGCCCAGAAGGCCTCCCTCGCCGCGGAGGCGGAGCTCGCCCGCGTCACCCTGCGCCGCCAGGCGGAGCTGCGCGACCGCGGCCACGCCACCGACCAGCGCTACGACGAGGCGCGCCTGACTCTCGACCGCATCGCCGCCTCCTACCAGCAGGTGGAGGCCGCCATCGCCACCGTCGACGTCGACCGCCGCAAGGCCGTCCTGCGCGCGCCCTTCCGGGGCGAGATCGCCGCCCGCCGCGCCGACGAAGGCGCCGTCGTCGCCCCCGGCGCCCCGGTGCTGGAGCTGATCGAGACCGACCGCCCCCAGGTCCGCGCCGGCCTGCCCGAGGCGCTCGCCGCCGCCCAGACCGTCGGCCGCGTGCTCGAGGTCGTCTCGGGCGAGGACCACTTCGCCGCCGCCGTCTCCGCCGTCCGGCCGGACGTGGACCCGGCCACCCGCACCCGCGCGGTCCTGCTCGACGTGCTGATGCCGGTCGACGCTGAGATCGCCTTCGGCGCCACGGTCGAGGTCATCCTCGCCGACCAGCGCCGCGAGTCCGGTCTTTGGACCCCCGTCGCCGCCCTGCGCGAGGGCGAGCGCGGCCTCTGGACCCTCATGGTCGTCGCCGAGAGCGAGGACGGGCCGGTCGCCCGCCCCGAAGCGGTGGAGGTGCTGCTCATCTCAGGCGACCGCGCCCTGGTGCGCGGCACGCTCGAAGACGGGGCCCAGGTCATCGTCTCGGGCGCCCACAAGCTCGCCCCGGGCGTGCGCGTGTCGCCTAGCCCGGGCGAGGCTCGCGCCCCGAGCGACGACCGCGTCGCCCTCGCGGACCGCCCGCGCGCCGACTGATCGGCGGCGGCGCCCTCCCCCCCGCCGCGACCCCGCCTCTCGCCGTCCCGCCCGCCGGAGATCCGCCATGCGCACGCTCTTCTACCGCCAGACCCGCCTGACCGCCCTGATCGCGCTGGTCCTGGTCGCCGCCGGCCTCTCCGCCTTCCTGTCCATCGGGCGGCAGGAAGACCCCACCATCACCAACCTCTTCGCCACCGTGGTCACGCCCTATCCGGGCGCCGACCCCGCCCGCGTCGAGGCCCTGGTCACCGAAAAGATCGAAGCGGAGCTGCGCGAGATCGCGGAGATCGACAATCTCGACAGCACCTCCGCCACCGGCGTCTCCACCGTCTCCATCGAGCTTTCCCAGTTCATCCCCGACGCTCGGCTGGAGCAGGTCTGGTCGGAGATCCGCGACGCTCTCGCCGACGCCGCGACGCAGCTGCCCCCCGGCGTTCCGGAACCGGACTTCGACAACGATCGCACCGGGGCCTTCTCCGCCATCTCCGCCCTGATGCCGCGCCACGACGGCGTGCCTCCCGCCATCCTCTCCCGCTACGGCGAGATGCTGGAGGATCGCTTGCGCGGCCTGCCCGGCGTCAGCCAGGTGGAGGTCTTCGGCTCGCCCGACGAGGAAATCCTCGTCACCATAGACCCGGTCCGCCTGTCGGCCGTCGGCCTCTCCCCCCAGCAGGTCGCCGGGGCCGTGGCGGCGGCCGACCCCAAGGTCTCGGCCGGCCGCCTGCGCGGCGCCGGGGCGGACTTCCTGATCGAGGTTTCGGGAGAGATCCGCACCCTGGACCGCGTCCGCGAAATCCCCCTCGCCACCTCGCCCGAAGGCTTCGTCACCCGCCTGCGCGACGTCGCGACGGTCGAAAAAGGCGCGCGCAACCCCGCCTCCTCCCTCGCCCGGGTCGACGGCCGCGCCGCGGTCCTCGTGGCC
The DNA here is from genome assembly GCA_039025075.1 of Pseudomonadota bacterium. Classification (GTDB taxonomy): domain Bacteria; phylum Pseudomonadota; class Alphaproteobacteria; order Rhodobacterales; family Rhodobacteraceae; genus Albimonas. The sequence goes on from JBCCPD010000420.1 coordinate 1,868, forward strand.
GCGAAGATGGAGGAAGGCCGCCGCGTCGACGCCTGGATGGCCCGCTTGCGCCAGGAACTCGACGCCTTCGAGGCGACTCTGCCCGGCGGCCTCGAGCACCGCCTGATCTTCGACCAGTCCGGCTACACCTCCGACCGTTTGGCGGAGGTCGCCTCGAACATGGCCATCGGCGTCGGCCTGGTCGTCGCGGTGCTTCTGCTCACGCTCGGCTTCCGCGCCGCTCTGGTCGTCGCGGTGGCCCTGCCGCTGGTCGGCCTCGCCAGCCTCGCCACGCTGAACTTCATGGGCATCCCGATCCACCAAATGTCCGTCACCGGCATGATCGTGGCGCTCGGCCTGCTGGTCGACGCCGCCATCGTCATGACCGACGAGGTGCGCAAGCGCCTCGCCGGCGGCATGAGCCGGGCCGACGCCGTAGGCGACAGCGTCAAGCGCCTGGGCGCGCCGCTCCTGGCCTCCACCGTCACCACGGCGCTCGCCTTCATGCCCATGGCGCTGCTGCCCGGCCCGGCCGGCGACTTCGTCGGCGCCATCGCCATCGCCGTCATCGTCATGCTGTTCTGGTCCTTCGCCATCGCCATGACCCTGACCGCCGCCTTCGCCGGCTGGGTCCTGCCGGACCCCGAAAGCGAAACCCGCCGCCGCTCCGCCCTCGGCCGCTTCGCCGCCTCGGGCCTCTCGGGCGGCCCGCTCGGCCGGCTCTTCGCCTGGTCGCTCCGCGCTTCCCTCAACCGGCCCTTCGTCGCCATCGCCTGGGCGCTCGTGCTGCCGGTCGCCGGCTTCATGGCCTTCCCGACCCTGACGCCGCAGTTCTTCCCGGGCGTCGACCGCGACCAGTTCTACATCGACGTGGAGATGCCCTCGGGCGCCTCCATGGACCAGACCGAGGCCGCCGCCGAAGCCATCGCGCAGGCGCTCTCCGCCGAGGACGGCATCCGCCAGACCGCCTGGGTGATCGGCGAGGCCGCGCCGTCCTTCTACTACAACATGCTGATGAACAAGGAGAACGCGCCCGGCTTCGCGCGCATCCTCATCACCACCGACGCGCCCGCGACCACCGCCCGCCTGGTCCCCGCCCTGCAGGAGACGCTGCCGCCGCAGGTTCCGCAGGCCCGCATCATCGTCCGCGACCTGCTGCAGGGCCCGCCGGTCAACGCGCCGATCGAGCTGCGCTTCGTCGGCCCCGACCTCGCCGTGCTGCGGGCCCTCGGGGACGAGGCCCGTCGCATCGTCGAGCTCGCGCCCGAAACCACCATCGTGCGCACCACGCAGGAGGGCGGCGCCCCCAAGCTCGACATCCGCCTCGACGAGGAGCGCGCCCGCCTCGCCGGCCTCGACCTGGTCTCCGTCGCCCAGCAGCTCGACGCGGCGCTTGAAGGGGTCGTCGGCGGCTCCCTGATCGAAGGCTCCGAAGAGCTGCCGGTGCGCGTGCGCGTCGGCGCGACCGACCGCGCCGACGCCAATTTCGTGCAGACCTTCGATCTGGTCGGCCCCGGCGGCGTGCTGATCCCCCTCTCCGCCGTCGGCGACGTGGCGGTCGTCCCGTCCGAAAGCGCCATCACCCGCCGCAACGGCGAACGCACGAACACCGTCCAGGCCTATGTCCAGTACGGCGTCCTCCCCGAAGCCGCCCTCAACGCCGTCCGCGCTCAGCTGGAGGCCGCGGACTTCGAGAAGCCCCCGGGCTACCGGCTCGAAGTCGGCGGCGACGCCGATGCGCGCAACGAGACCATCTCGAACCTCATGACCCCGCTCGGCCTGATCGTGACCCTGACGCTGGCCACCGTGGTGCTGACCTTCAACAGCTTCCGCCTCGCCGGCGTCGCGACGGTGGTCATGCTCCTC
>JBCCPD010000421.1:0-3686 GCA_039025075.1 Pseudomonadota bacterium
CCGACGCCCTTCGAGCGGAGCGCGGCGGAGGCGGATCAGTCCTCGACGGCTTCGGCCTCGGCCTTGGCTTTCGGCTTCGCCCGCGACCGGGCCTTGGCGCGAGGCTTGGGCTCGGTCTTGGCCGCCGCGGCGGCCGGCTCCTCCTCCGCCTCCGCGGCCTTGCGCGAGGTCTTCGACTTTCCGTTGACGGGCTTGAGGCGCACGCGCATGTGGTTGGCATCGTCCATCTCCAGCTCGAAGGCGCCGGAGCGGCGGATGGCGTCCGAGAGCTTGGAGGAGCCGTAGGTGCGGCTGTCGAAGTCGGGCGCGATGTTGCCCAGGCGCTGGCCGATCACCCCGAGCGAGACCCAGCCGTCCTCGTCGGTCAGCCCCTCCATCGCCTTGCGGATGATCGGCACGGCCTTCGAGGGCGCCTCCAGCCGCGCGGCGCCGCGGGAGGCGGCGACGGCCTCGCCGCCCTCGCCGTTGGCGGCGGGGCCGTCCTCGGGCATCAGGTTCTCGATGTAGAAGAAGCGGCGGCAGGCCTGGCGGAACGCCTCGGGCGTCTTGCGCTGGCCGAAGCCGTAGACGTCGACGCCCTGTTCGCGGATGCGGGAGGCGAGACGCGTGAAGTCGCTGTCGGAGCTGACCAGGCAGAACCCGTCGAAGCGGCCCGAATGCAGCAGATCCATGGCGTCGATCACGAGCGTGATGTCGGCGGAGTTCTTGCCCGTGGTGTAGCTGAACTGCTGCTGCGGGATGATGGCGAAGGGCGCCAGCACCTTGGTCCAGCTGCGCAGGCGGTCGTCCGAAAAATCGCCGTAGATGCGCCGCACGGACGCGTCGCCGAGCTTGGCGATCTCCAGAAACAGGCCCTCCACCACCTTGGGCGAAGTGTTGTCCGCGTCGATGAGAACGGCGAGGCGGTCGGTGTCGTCTGCCATGACGCGAGCGTTAGCCGATCGCTTCGCCCGTGTCACCTGACGTTTCATGGCGAAAGCGTCGGTCTGGGGGCGGGGCGGAGGCGGATCGGTAGGCAGGGCGCGGCGGTCCACGGCCTCGGTTCAGCGCCGCCCGAACCCCAAGACGATCCCGAAGGACGCGGGCCCTGGAGATCGACCTCGATCGTCGGGAGGGGCGCGCCCGAAGAGGCCGCGAACGCCGCGGCTGGCGCGCGGCGGCCCGGGTCGGCGCTCTGCCGGAGGGCGCCGACCTCGACTCCGGCGTTCGGGCCTCGCCGGCCCCGCCCGCCTCTCCGCCAGGCCTCGCTTGCCGCCCTAGCGGGCCGGGTCTAGGGTCGCGCCGCGGCACCAAGCGGGAACGAGGGCGCGAATGGACATCCGGACGGTCGGCGTGGTCGGGGCGGGCCAGATGGGCAACGGCATCGCCCATGTCTTCTCGCTGGCCGGCTACGAGGTGCGCCTCAACGACGTGGACGAGGCGCGCCTCGACGCCGCGCTCGCGCTGATCGACAAGAACATGGGCCGGCAGGTCGGCCGCGGCGCCATCGAGGAGGGCGAGAAGGCCGACGCCCTGTCGCGCATCGCCAAGGCCACCGCGATCGCCGACGTCGCCGGATGCGACCTGGTGATCGAGGCGGCGACCGAGAACGAGACGGTCAAGCGCGCGATCTTCGACAGCATGGCCCCGCATCTGGCGCCGCGGACCATCCTGACCTCCAACACCTCTTCGATCTCCATCACCCGCCTCGCCTCCGGCACCGACCGGCCCGAGCGGTTCATGGGCTTCCACTTCATGAACCCCGTTCCGGTGATGGAGCTGGTGGAGCTGATCCGCGGCATCGCCACGGACGAGGAGACCTTCGCGACCCTCAAGGGCGTGGTGGACCGGCTGGGCAAGACGGCCGCGAGCTCCGAGGATTTCCCCGCCTTCATCGTCAACCGCATCCTGCTGCCGATGATCAACGAGGCGGTCTACACGCTCTATGAAGGCGTGGGCACGGTCGAGAGCATCGACCGGGCGCTGCGCCTGGGGGCGAACCACCCCATGGGGCCGCTGCAGCTGGCCGATTTCATCGGGCTCGACGTATGCCTGGCGATCATGAACGTTCTGCATGACGGGCTGGCGGACACCAAGTACCGGCCCTGTCCGCTGATGGTGAAATACGTGGAGGCCGGCTGGCTGGGGCGGAAATCGGGCCGCGGTTTTTATGATTATCGCGGAGAGGGGCCGCCGGTTCCGACGCGATAAACGGTCCATTCATGCGAATCTGATCTGTCCCGCAGGGCATTTGACTTGCGGAGGATGATCCCATGCACTCCTTGAGAGCCAAGGCGGCGGGCGCCGCCGTCGTCGCCGTGCTGGCGGCCCTGCTCGCCGCGATGGCGCTGAACTTCTGGCTGGAAATGGGCGAGATGGAGCGCGAGGCGCAGGACAAGCAGGAGCTCAGCCTGCGCGCCGCCGCCGCCCTCGCCGACGCCTCGTCCGAGCGGATGCAGGTCCGCTTCGCCGCCGACGGGTCGGTCGCCGAAGTGCGCTGGACGGAGGAGCCGGATCTCTCCGACCACGCCCTGATCGACAGCATCGGCCGCTCCACCGGCGAGACGGCGACCGTCTTCGCCTTCGAGGCCGAGAACGGCGAGTTCTGGCGCCGCTCCACCAACATCATCAAGCCGGACGGCCAGCGCGCGGTCGGCACCAAGCTGGGGTCGGGCGGCGCCGTGCATGCGGCGATCCTGCGGGGCGAGACCTTCCGGGGCGAGGCGGTCATCCTCGGCAAGCCCTATTTCACGATCTACGAGCCGATCCTCGACGCTTCGGGCGCGGTGGCCGGCATCCTCTACGTGGGCGTGGAGAAGTCGAACGTGGCGGCGGCGGCGCTGGACCTGCTGGGCGCGCAGGCGCTTACGGCGGCTCTGGTGCTGGCCGCGGCCTGCGCGGTGGTGTGGTTCGCGGCCGGAAAGGCGCTGGGCCCGCTCGGGCCGCTGGCCTCCGCGGCGCATCGGATGGGCAAGGGCGACTACGCCACGCCCGTCGAGGCGGATGAGCGCGGCGACGAATTGGGCCAGCTGGCCCGATCCATGGAGACCCTGCGCGCGGCCCTCGCCCGCGGCGAGGAGGAGCGCGCGGGGCTGCGCGCCGCCGAGGCCGCCGCCAAGGAGCAGCGGGACCGCACGCTTCGGGACCTCGAAAGCAACGTGAACCGCGTCGTGGACGCGGCCATCGCCGGCGATCTGTCCCAGCGCGTCGAGGCGAGGTTCGAGGAGCCGCAGATGGCCTCGCTCGCCGAGGCGGTGAACCGGCTTTTCGACCGCGTGGACGCCTTTCTGGACGACGTGCAGGGCATGCTCGACGCCATGGCGCGCCGCGATCTGGGCCAAGGCATGACGGGCCGCTGGGACGGCCGTTTCGCCGCCATCGCCGACGCGGCGCAGACCAGCCTGGGGGCGCTCAGCGACGCTTTGGGCGGCGCCCAGTCGCGGGCGGAAGACAGCCGCGCCGCCGTCGGCGAGGTGGCCGAAGGGCTGGAGGCTCTGGCGTCGCGGGCGGAGAGCCAGGCGGCGACCCTGCAGGAGACGGCGGCGACGGTCGAGGAGATCTCCGCTACCTCAGCCGCTTCGGCGGAGCAGTTGACGACGGCCGAGACGATGACCGACGGCGTGGCCGAACGGGCGCGCGAGGGCGCCGAGTCCGCCGGCCGGGCGGTGGAGGCGGTGCGGCGGATCGAGGCGAGCTCGTCCAAGATC
>JBCCPD010000422.1:0-3682 GCA_039025075.1 Pseudomonadota bacterium
CGGAACAGCCCGTGCTCATAGCGGATGCCATAGCCCATGGCCGGCAGTCCCAGCGTCGACATGGAATCGAGAAAGCAGGCCGCCAGCCGCCCCAGCCCGCCATTGCCCAGCGCCGCGTCCGGCTCGTCGGCGATCACCGCGGCGTAGTCGAGGCCCTGCGCCTCCAGCACCTCGCGCGCCGCCTCGCCGAGCCCCAGGTTGTCCACCGCATCGGCCAGCAGACGGCCGATCAGAAACTCCATCGACAGGTAGTAGACGCGCTTCTTGTCTTCGGCATAGACGCGGCGCGTGGTGTCGAACCAGGGCGTGATCACCAGATCGCGGATCGCATGGGTCAGCGCCAACCGCCAGTCCGCCAACGTCGCGGCGTCGCGAGACTTGCCCGCGGTGAAGGCGAGGTGCCGCAGGACGGCGTCGGACAGATCGCGGGTGGAGGGCGGCTGCACGCCCGTCGGCTGAATGTTCATGTCAGGCCTCTATGTGCTCGCATAGCTAAATACGCGGCGCGACGCAGAGGGCAACCGCGCCTTCGTTGCAATGCAGCATCAAAGCGACGCAGACGCTCTCCGCTCTGCGGAAAACACCGCTGCGGCGCGGCGCAGGTCCGGGTCGTCGGCGAAGCCTTCGGGCGGAACCGCGTGCAGCCGCCGCCAGTTGGGATGCGCCTCCACCGTGCCCGGCACGTTCTGAGGGGCCTCCGCGCCGAGCGCGTCCTCGATCTGCACCGCGGCGAGCGCGGCGCCCGACCGGGCGATCAAGGCGTGCACCGCATCCCGCCACGTAGGCGTCAGCGTCTCGGGCGGCGCCTCCGGCTTCGCGCCCTCCGGCAGAAGGTCTTCCTCGACCAGCCGCCGCGCCAGCGCCCGGCGCGCCTCGGCCCGGCGCGCCCGCGCCTCGGACGCCGCAGCATCGTCCATGTGGCCGAGCTCGACCCGCAGGTCCAGGTCCGCCCCGCGCCACCAGCCGGCGAGGGTCGGCGTGTCATGGGTGCCGAAGGCGGCCAAGGCCTCGGCCCGCGTCTCTGCCGGCGCCGGGAAGCCCGCGGGGCCCCCGTCGAACTGCAGCACCGCGCAGCCGGAGAGGCCCGAGGCCGCCATCCGTTCCCTGAACCCTTCGGGCACCGTCCCCAGATCCTCGCCCACCACCACGGCGCCGGCGCGGGCCGCCTCGATCCGCACCAACGCCAGCAGCGCGGCCGAGGGCTGGCGCACATACGTTCCGCCCTCGCCGCCTTCGGGGATCCAGAACGCCCGCTCCAGCCCCATCGCGTGGTCGATCCGCACCACCCCCGCGCGCGCCATCGCCGCCCGCAGCATGCGGCGGAAGGCGCTGTAGTCCGTGCGCGCCAGCCCCAGCGGGTTGAACGGCGCGAGGTTCCAGACCTGGCCCTGAGCGTTCATCATGTCGGGCGGCGCCCCCAGCGACACGCCCCGCGCGAAGGCGTGCGGAGACGCCCAGGTCTCCGCCCCGCCCGGCCGCACGCCCACGGCGATGTCCAGGTAGAGTCCCAACGACATCCCGGCCAGCCGCGCGCGCATCTGCGCCTCCGCCAGCTGGCTTTCGGCGCACCACTGCAGCCACAGATGCAGCCGCGTCTCCTTCGGGTCGGCCTGCGCCTGCGTCGCGTCCCGCAACGCCTCCGGCCACCCGCGCCAATCGGGACCATGCACCATCGACAGCGCCTCGAACGCCGCCTCCCGCTCCCGTTCCGGCCCTGCCGCGGCGCGCCACCCCTCGAAGGCCGCGCGGCGCCCGTTTGCGGCGCCGGTCTGCTCGAAGATCTGGAACAGGCGACGCATCAACCTGGGGTGGACCGAGGCGTGCCGCTTCGGGTCCGTGAGCCTGTCGGGCCGACCGCGCCGCCCGTGCCGCAGCGTCCGCGCCTCGGGCGAAAGCGCGAACTCGGGAAGTCGGTCCGGAGCCACATGGCGCACGTCGAGCCCGGTGCGCGAGGAGGGCGAGTACGGGCTCAACCCCTGGTCCGCGACCCCCAACAGGTGCACGGGGTTGATCCCGAGAAAGTCGGCCCCGAGCGCGCCCAGCCCCTCCGCGGCCCGCGCCAGGTCCTCGAAATCGCCGATGCCCGTGCCTCGCGACGAAGCCATGGCGTAGATCGCCCCGGTCGCCCCCCAGACCCGAGCGCGCCCGGCCGTCTCCGCCACGCCCGGCGCGCTCGGCGGCGCGGCGATCAGGCGGACGGCCTCGCCATCCTCCGCCGTCAACCGGTGAACGCCCGGCGGCAAGGGCGGCAGCGGAGCGTCCGGCGGTCCTTCCAGCGCCTCTCCATCTTCAAGCTCGAGCCGCCAGGACCGGTCTCCGGGCCCGCGCCAAGCGCCCGGCCGCCCGGCCTCGAGCACGTCTTCGCGCGGCAGGGTCCGCGCCGCGTCCTCCGCCTCCAGCGCAGCCAGAGCCTCCGCCGCATCGCCATCGGTCTGCACGGACAGGCCGAGCGCGCGCAGAACCGCCCGCAACGCCGCCTCCGACGGATCGCGCGGCGTGCCGTCCAGCTCATGATACCGCCGCGCGACCCCGAGCCGATCGCAGAGCCGCTCCAGCGCCGTCATGCCGCCTCCCACAACCGGATCGCGCCGGGTCGCAGCAGGAAGTCGTCCGCCGGCCTTCCGCTTGGATCAACGCTGTCCAGCACCGGCGCCCAAACCCCGGTCGGCGGCGTCGTCTCAACCTCCGCCGCGCCGAGATTGACGGCGATCATGGCCGGCGTTGGGTCCTCGCCGGCGGCCCCGGCCGCCCCTCGCAGGATCAGCGCGAAGCCGGGCAGGGCGGGATCGTCCCAATCGGGGGAGCCGCCCCTGTCCAAAGCCCGCCATTCGACCTCAGGCAAGCCATCGGCCCGCGCCCTGCCATGCAGGAACCGCCGTTGCGCCAGAACCGGCAGCCGCATCCGCGCGGCGACGGCGGCGGCGGCGAAGGCTCGCAGATCCGCGTCCGTCGAGGTCCAGTCGATCCACGAGACGGCGTTGTCCTGGCAATAGGCGTTGTTGTTTCCGCCCTGGCTCTGCCCGATCTCATCGCCCGCCCGCAGCATCGGCACGCCCTGCGACAGCAGAACCGTCGCCAGCAGAGCCCTTCGCCGCGCGCCCCTCGCCGCGGTCAGCGCCGGATCGTCGGACGGGCCCTCGGGCCCCATGGGATCGCTCACCTCATGGGCGTGCCCGTCGCGCCCGCCCTCGCCGTTGGCCTGGTTCCGCCGCTGCGCGAACATCGTCTGATCCGCCAGCGTGAACCCGTCATGGGCCGCCACGAAGTTCACCGAGCTCCACGCCGCCCGCCCCGAATGATCGAACCGCCCGGCCGAGCCCAGCAGCGCCGCCGCCAGATCCTGCGCCCCGCGCGCATCCCCGCGCCAGGCCCGCCGCACATCGTCCCGAAACCCGTCGTTCCACTCGGCGAACGGCGCCGGAAAGCCCCCGGTCCGCCAGCCATCGGGCCCCACGTCCCACGGCTCCGTGATCAGCTTCAGCCCGCCCAGAACCGGATCGCCGGCCAACGCCTCCAGAAACGGATGATCCGCCGCGAACGCCCCGTCCGAGCCGCGCGCCAGAGCCGTCGCCAGATCGAACCGAAACCCGTCCACCCCGATCCGCTCGGCCCAGAAGCGCAGGGAGGCCAGCGCCAGCTCCCGCGCCTCCGCCCGCCCGAAGTCGAGCGTGTTGCCGCAGCC
>JBCCPD010000423.1:0-3679 GCA_039025075.1 Pseudomonadota bacterium
CCCCCCACCCGGGCCGCGCCGCGGGCCGGACGGCCGGGGCGGGCGGGACGCTCGCCCGCCCCGCGGCGCGGCACGGGTCGCCGGGCGCCGCGCCGGCCGGTTCAGGCGGCCTCGCCCTCGAAGCGCTTGCGCAGCTCTCGCGCCAGCCAGAACCGGCCGTCGAGCCAGGGCGACAGCTCCAGCACCCGTCCGTCCTGAAACGCGATCAGCGCGGTGCGGTCGGTTTCGGTCACGCCGGTCGCCTCCCTGAGGCTGACGTCGTAGTTGGGACCCAGAAGCGTGCGGGAGATCAGACGGTCCCAAGTCACGGTGACTTTTTCGGACAGCTGGATCGCCCGGCGAGCCGCCACCCCGCTCAGCGCGAGGAACAGGAGCACGTGGAACACCGCGTCGCCGAACGTATCGCCCGCGGCGAAGCGTTCGAACAGCATGCGGCCTGAGACGGCCACCGCCGCCGCCAGCGCGAGGAACCACCACCAGGATGCGGCGGACGCCGTCAGGATCACCGCCGAGCCCTCCTTCAAAGGTTCGTCCCAGGCCTTGGTCTGCTCGGTCTTGAACCGCGTCCGCAGGCCGAGATTGCGCCACACCATGTAGATCAGCAGCAGAACCAGCGCGACGATGGCGAGACGGATGATCATGGGGTCCTCGGAACGGAAGGCGGAGGCGGAGACGGCGCGGGCCGGGGACATCCCCGGCCCGCGTCATGTAGGCGCCCGGCGCGTCACTCCCAACGGACGGCGGTCAGGTCGGTCGCCTGCGTCGGCTGGTTCATCCACAAGCCCTGGACCCCCGCGCGCCGCACAGTTGTGGTGCCGCCCTGGAACAAAAAGCCGTTCACCGCGTCTTCCGCGATCATGCGCTGCGCCTGCTTTAGGAGGTCGGAACGCGCCTCGGGCGCGGTGGCGGCGTTCAGCTCCTGCATCAGCGCTTGGAAGTCGGGATTGTCGTACTGAAAGTAATAGTCGGGGCGGGCGTAGATGTTGATGTCGCGCGGCTCGGTATGGCTGACGATGGTCAGGTCGAAGTCCTTGTTGCTGAACACCTGCTCCAGCCACTGAGCCCATTCGACGTTTTCGATGCTGAGATCGATGCCCACCTCGCGCAGCTGCGCGGCCACGACCTCTCCGCCCCGGCGGGCGTAGGCGGGCGGGGGCAGCTTCAACGTGGCTTGGAAGCCGTCGGGAAAGCCCGCGTCGGCCAGCAGAGCCTTCGCCTTCGCCGGGTCGTAAGGGTAGAGCCCGGTCAAATCGACGTAGTCCGGATTGTGCGGAGGAAAGTGGGAGCCGATGGGCACGCCGGAGCCGAACATGGCGCCGTCTATGATCGCTTGGCTGTCGATGGCGTGGGCGATGGCCTGGCGCACGCGCAGATCGTCGAAGGGCGGCTGCTTGTTGTTGGTCGAGAGGATCGTTTCGCCCTCAGAGGCGCCGCGGGTCACCACGAAGCGCGGATCGGCCTCCAGCTGAGGCACGGTCTCCGGCGCGGGCCAGCGCTGAAACGCGTCGATGTCGCCGGCCATCAACGCGGCGAAGGCGGCGGTGGGGTCGGAGATGAACTTGAACGTCGCGTTCTCCAGCGCGACGGGCTCGCCCCAATAGCCGTCGAAGCGCTCGATCTCCACTCGGTCGCCCTTGGCCCATTCGACGAAGCGGAAGGGCCCGGTGCCGATCGGGTTGGTGGCAAGATCCGCGGCGCTTTCCGGGGCCACGATCACGGCGTCGCCCCAACCCATGTTGAACAGGAAGTCGCCGGTGGGGCGCTTGAGCGTGATCTCCACGGTCGCCGGATCAAGCACCGCGACGCTTTCGATGGGCTCGAAGAGCGCCTTCTGCGCGTTTTGGCTGTCCTCGGCCATGGCGCGGTCGAGGCTGAACTTGACGTCGTCGGCATCAAAGGTCGTGCCGTCATGGAAGACCGCGCCTTCGACCAGCCGGAAGGTGTAGGTCAGACCGTCGTCGGAGATCTCCCATTCGCGGGCCAGGGCGGGCCGGACGCCGCCGTCCTGATCGATGCGGGTAAGGCCTTCGAGCACGTTCGCGTAGACGACCTCGTCGATGGCCGCGGCGGCCCCGGCGGTCGGATCGAGGTTCGGCGGCTCCAGCTGCATGCCCATCACCAGATCGGCGCGCTGGGCCTGGGCGGCGCCCGCGAGCAGCGCGAGCGCGGCGGCGGCGGAAAGAAGGGTCTTCATATCGGTCTCCCTGCGGGGCGGCGCGGGGGCGCCGGGGCTGCGGTCAGGCCTCGCTTCTGAGCAATCGCCAGGCGGCCACGGCCATGACTTTGGCGGAGGCGACGAGGTCCTCGACCTCGACATATTCGTCAGGCTGATGCGCCAGGTCCAGCATTCCCGGCCCGTAGGCGATGCAGTCGGTCACGCCGCCGATCTGATCGATGTAGCGTTGGTCGTAGGTGCCGGGGGAACAGACGATCTGCGCGTTGCGGCCCAACAGGTCGGCGATGGCGCCCGAGGTCGCGCGCACGACGGGGCCGTGCTCGTCGGTCATGGTGGGGGCGACGGCGAAGAGGTCGCGCAGCTCGTAGCGGAAGCCGCGCTCGGCCGCGACGCGGTCGAGCAGGGCGCGCAGTTCCGCCTTGGCCTCGGCGAGGTCTTCTTCCTGGATCAAGCGGCGGTCGAAGACCAGGCGGCAACGGTCGGGCACGTTGGGGGCGAGCATGCCGTCCGCGCCCTCGGGCTGGCCGCCATGCAGGGCGGCGATGTTGAGAGAGCTGCGGCGCGCCGGCTCGGGCGCCACGGGGGCGGCGGTTTGGCGCTGGGCGATGCGGGGGATGTAGTCGCTTTCCAGCGCGTGCAGCACCGCGCCCATGTGCCGGACCGCGCACTCGCCGAGGAAGGGCATGGAGCCATGGCCGACGCGGCCGAACGTCTCGATCTCGCCCCACCAGACGCCGCGATGGCCAACGCAGATCCGGTGCGGAGAGAACGGCTCTGGAATGATCACATGCTGCTGTTTTTCTTTTGAAAAATAGCCGTTTCGGGCGAGCCATTCGGCGCCGCCGAAGCCGCCCGTCTCCTCATCGGCGACGCCGGAGAGCTCGATCCTGCCAGGCCAGCCGCCGTGGTCCGCGAGCGCCTCCGCGGCGATCATGGAGGCGGCGAGCCCGCCTTTCATGTCGCAGGTTCCGCGGCCGTAGACGCGCCCGTCTTCGACCTCGGCGCCGTAGGGGTCTTTGGTCCAGCCCTCTCCGGGCGGAACGACGTCGTAGTGGGAGTCGAAGTGCACGCAGGGGCCGGGCGCGTCGCCGTCTCGGCGAGCGATCACGTTGGTCCGTGGGTAGGCATCGCTGTCGGCGAGGGCGCCGCGGGCGCGGACGATCTCGCTGCCGAAGCCGTGGGGCCGCATATGCTCGGCGATCAAGGCGGCGCAGACGTCGTTATGGGAGCCGGGCGGATTGACCGAAGGGATGCGGACCAGGGCCTGGGTCAGCGCGACCAGATCGTCCCGGCGGGCCTCGACGGCGGCGACGAGGGCGGCTTCGGCGTCGGTCATGGGCGCTCCATGGCTGCAAGACGGGCCAGCATGGCGGGCAGGGCGCGGTTGGTCCAGCGGGAGAGCGGCGGCGCTTGGCGCGGCGGGGCGTTCTCTGCTAGCTCAGCCCGGCCAAGACCAAGGAGCGCGAGCGATGACCGAGACGTTTCCCGTAACGATAACAGGGG
>JBCCPD010000424.1:0-3668 GCA_039025075.1 Pseudomonadota bacterium
GGAACCGCGCCGCCGGGGGCCGCGCGCTGTACGCGCCGCGCCGTGACGCCCCTCCGGGGGCCCGCCTCCGCGGGGGCCGCCGGTTCCCGTTCAGCCACCCGTCGAAGCTTTTGTCCCGAGGCGCCGCATGCTGACCTACACGCTCCGCCGTCTGGCCTTCGCCATCCCGACGCTTCTGGTCATCAGCTTCATCATCTTCGCGATCCTGGACCTCGCGCCCAGCGATCCGACCGGCCAGCTGCCCCTGACCATCCCTCCGGAAGTGCGTGAAAAAATTAGGCTTTCCCTGGGTCTGGGGGAACCGTTTCACGTCCGCTATTTCAAGTGGTGCGTGCAGTTCTTCGTCAACGAGCCGCTGAACATCCTGGAGCAATGGACCGGCTGGTCCTTAGGCGATCCGGATCGGCCGCGGGTGCTGAGCTGGCAGACCCGCTCTCCGGTCGTGGATCTGATCGTGGAGCGAATGCCGCAGACCCTCTGGGTCGTCGGCATGAGCTACGTCGTCGGGATCGTCATCGCCATTCCCATAGGGGTGCTGTCGGCCTACTGGCAGTATTCCTGGTTCGACCAGTTCGGCACGCTGTTTTCGATGATCGGCTTTTCGATCCCGACTTTCTTCACCGGGCTGGTCTTCATCGTCGTCTTTTCCGTCTGGCTGGGCTGGCTGCCGTCGATCTACGACACGACGCTGGTGGTGAACTCCTGGGGGTCGTTCTGGGAGCAGATCAAGCAGATGATCATGCCCACCATGGTGCTCGGCCTCTTCAACGCCGCACAGATCAGCCGGTTCATGCGGGCGAGCATGCTCGACAACCTCAACCAGGACTACGTGCGCACCGCCCGCGCCAAGGGCATGACCGAGCAGGTGGTGGTGCTGATCCACGTGCTGCGCAACTCGATGATCCCGGTGGTCACGGTGCTGGCCCTGGGCGTGCCGCAGATCTTCGGCGGGGCCATCATCACCGAGCAGATCTTTCGGGTGAACGGGCTGGGGCAGCTGCTGATCGGGGCCATCCAGGGGGCGGACATTCCGACGGTTCAGACGCTTACGTTCATCTTCGCGGTGCTGATCGTGCTGTTCAACCTGGTCGCCGATCTGCTCTACGGCATTCTGGACCCGAGGATCCGCTATGACTGACGCGACCGCCGGGACGGCGTCCGCCGCGACGCCGCCGCAGCGCAGCTCCCTCTGGGGCGACGTCTGGCGGCAGTTCAAGAGCCACCGGGGCGCCGTCGCCGGCACCGGCGTGTTCCTCTTCATTCTCCTCGCGGTGCTGATCGGGCCCTACATCCACACCACCGATCCGGGGTTCCTGGACATCCGGGCGCGCAACGAAGGCATGAGCTTCAAGCACCCGATGGGCACCGACAATCTGGGCCGGGACATGTTCGCCCAGGTGCTGGCGGGGGGGCGGACGAGCCTCGCCGTGGGGGTGACGGCGATGCTGCTGTCGCTGTTCCTGGGCACGCTGATCGGCGTTTTGGCGGGGTATTACAAGCGCTTGGACGGGGCGCTGATGCGCTTCACGGACCTGTTCCTCGCGCTGCCGCTGCTGCCGCTGCTGCTGGTCATCATCATGCTGTTCCGCGACACGCTGCGCGCGGCCTTCGGGCCCGAAACCGGGATCTTCCTGCTGATCGTCTTCGTGATCGGGATCACGTCCTGGATGCAGACGGCGCGGATCGTGCGGGGCGACGTTCTGGCGCTGAAGGAGCGGGAGTTCGTGCTGGCGGCCCGCAGCGTCGGCACGCCGAGCGCGAGCATCATCACGCGGCACATCCTGCCCAACGTGCTGTCGCCGATCATGGTTTCGGCGACGCTGGGGGTGGCGAACGCGATCATCACGGAGAGCGCGCTGAGCTTCCTAGGCCTCGGATTTCCTTCGGATTTTCCGACTTGGGGGCGGCTCTTGTACGACGGCGCGAACTTCATGACGCTGAACCCAGAGCGGGTGTTCTGGCCGGGGCTGGCGATTTCGCTGACCGTGCTGTCGGTGAACTACGTCGGCGACGGTCTGCGCGACGCGCTCGATCCGCGGATCAGAGGGCGTTAAGGCGGGTTACCGACCGGTTGACGGCGCGGCGGCGTCGGCGCCGCGCCGCCTCGGCGGAGCGCCCGCCCGCCCTCCCCGGCTCCGCCGAGGCGGCGCTGGGGCGACGGGGAGGCGCCCCCGGGATCGAAGGGCAGATCAGCCGGCCGCGAGACGGCGTTCGGCGACGCGCACCAGCATCGAGGCGGCCGTGGGGATCGAGTCGTCGTCGAAAACGAAGCCCGGATTGTGCAGCGGGACCTCGCCCTTGTGGCCCACGGTGAAATACGCCCCAGGCACGGCCTTGAGCATGTCGGCGAAATCCTCCGACCCGGTCACGGCGTCCTGCTGGATGAGGACCTTGTCCTCGCCGGTCACGTCGCGCGCGATCTTGGCGACCTCTTCGGCGAGAGCGTGATTATTCTCCAAAACGGTGAAAATATCCTTGAAGGAAACTTGGATCTCGATCTCGAAGGCGGCGGCTATGCCGCTGGCGATGGCCTGCATGCGCGAGCGCATGCGCTGGCGCGCCTCGTCGGTGAAGAAGCGCAGGGTGCCGGCGATGGAAACGTCATTGGGAACAACGTTGTAGGCCGCGCCCGCGTGGAACTGGGTGACCGAGAGCACCGCCGCCTCGTTCGGCGGGGCGTTGCGCGAGCGGATGGTCTGGAAGGCCTGGACCAGGGCCGTGGCGGCCATGATCGGGTCCTTGGCGTGCTGGGGAGAGGCGGCGTGGGAGCCGACGCCCTGCACTTCGATGTCGAAGAAATCGGCCCCGGCCATGGCGACGCCGGGCTTGATTCCGACAACGTTTTCAGAGGTGTAGGGGGAGTTGTGCAGGCCGTAGACCTCGTCGCAGGGGAAGCGCTCGAAAAGGCCGTCGGCGAGCATGGCGCGGGCGCCGCCGAGGCCTTCCTCCGCCGGCTGGAAGATCAGCACGATGCGGCCGGGGAAGTCTCTGTTTTCGCTCAGATATTGCGCGGCGCCGAGGAGGATGGCCGTGTGCCCGTCATGGCCGCAGGCATGCATGACGCCGGTGGTCTGAGAGCGCCAGGGGAGGTTCGTCTGCTCCTCGATGGGCAGGGCGTCCATGTCGGCGCGCAGCCCGATGGAGCGGCCAGGGCCTTGGTTTCCTTGAACGATTCCGACCACGCCGGTCTTGCCGATGCCGGCGTGTACCTCGTCGACGCCCCATTCGCGCAGCTTGTCGGCGACGATGCCGGAGGTGCGGACCTCTTCGAAGCCGATCTCCGGATGCGCATGGAAGTCGCGGCGGATTTCCTTCAGGGAATCAAGGCGCTCGAGGATCTGAGGGATGACGGGCATCGGCGGCTCCTGCGGTGTTCGTTGCACTGCACATAGCAGGCCGTGGAGGCCGGGCAAACCGGCCGGCAGGGCGTGCGGCGACCGTCCCGCAAGCGTGCACGGGCGGTGCACGGCACGTGCACGGAGCTTGCGGCGAAGGCGCCGCGATCGTCCCGCTGGCGTGCAGCGCCTGTGCGCACAGCGTCGGACTTGGGTTTCGGAGAGGTTGACCGTGGCGGGTTGAAACCCGCGCTACGGTCCCAAGCGTCGATCGGAAGGCAGCGCGAGCCGAGTCGTCACGCGGGTCAAGGCTCGCGCAGCGCAGCGGAGCGA
>JBCCPD010000425.1:0-3660 GCA_039025075.1 Pseudomonadota bacterium
GCGGACCCGGAGGCGGCGGCGCGCGAGGCCTTCGCGGCGTGCTTCGCTCAGCTGGCGGCGGCCGGGGCGCCGGAGGCCTGCGGCTGCGAGGCGCTGATCGTCGGCGAGGCGGCGCTCGCCCCCCAGCGGGCGTTCGGCTACGCGCCGGGGGTCTCGGCCCGGCTTGTGTCGCCGGATCTGGGGCTGGATCTGGATCTCGCGGCGGCCGAGGCGGCGGGCGAGGACGGCGCGCGGCGACTGATCCTGCGACCGGCCCCGGGGGGCGAAGCGGTGCTGCGGATCGGCGCCGACGGGACGGCGCGCATGGACTTCGCCGGGGGTCCGTGGACGGGTCGGCGCGAGGCCGAGGGTCTGTCGCGCGGCCGGTTTCGGGAGCGTTTCGCGATGTCCCGGGCCGATGGCGCGCGGCTGGTCCTGTCGGCGGGGTGGGAGCCGTTGGCCTACGCCCAGGCCCGCGCGCGGCTGGAGCGGCCGGTGCGCTGAGCGCGCGGAGGGACGGCCGCGCCGGCCCGCCGAGCGGCCGAGCCGAGCCGCATAACCCGCACGCGCCGCCGTCCGACGCGCCCGGCGCCGTCCGCCTACGCTCCGCTGGACGTCGCCGGGCGCACCCTGCGCCGCCCCTGGACGCACGGCGCCTCGCCATCCGACCCGCCTGGCCTCGCTCCTGGACCTTGTGCTCGCCGCCGCTCAGCGTGACCGTCGTCGTCCCTCGACCCGCCGCGCCTCGCCGCCCGGGGGGCCGGGCGCCGCCCCTGGACCTAGCGCTCCCCGCGGCGCGGCGCCTGGCGCCGACCTGGACCGTGCGCCGGCCACGGCCTGGCGCAACCTTCGAGGCCCCACGACCCGCCGCTCCTTGCGGTCCGACGCGCCTGGCGCCGCTATGCAACCCTCTGCTCGCCGCCGCCTGACGGGTCCTGGGGTGGCCCTCGGCCCTCCGCTCGCCGCCGTCCGGCACGTCCCAGGGCGGCCCTCTCCCCTGTTTTCGCCGCCGCCCGGCGGGTCCTGGGGCGGTTCTCGACCCTCCGCTCGCCGCCGCTCGGCGCGCTCCCGGCGCCGCTCCTCGACGCGGCGGGCCCCGCTTCCGGCGCCGCCGACGCGGCCGGCTCGCCCTTCCCTCCGCCCGGTCCGCGCCCTAGCTTGCGCCGCGACCGGCCTCGCGGGGCCGCAGGTTCAGGTCGGGGCCCCATGTTCCAAAGCTTCATCTCCATGTCGGACCGCGCCGCCGGTCCGGTCCGCCTCGCCGCCCTGCGCCAGGAGATGGCCCGCCGCGGCCTGCACGGCTTTCTGGTCCCCCGCGGCGACGCGCACCAAGGCGAGACGGTGGCCCCGCGGGACGAGCGGCTGGCCTGGCTGACCGGCTTCACCGGCTCGGCCGGCTTCGCCGCGGCGCTGGTCGAGCGAGCGGCGGTGTTCGTCGACGGCCGCTATGACCTGCAGGTGCTGGACCAGGTGGACGGCGACGCGTTCGAGCGGCTGCGGATCGAGACCGAAAAGCCCGCCGACTGGCTGAAGGGCGCGGCGCGCAAAGGCGACCGCATCGCCTACGATCCTTGGCTGCACGGCCGCGACGAGGCGGAGCGGCTGCGCAAGGCTCTGAGCGCCGCGGGGGCGGAGCTGGTGGCGACGGAAAACCTGGTGGACGCCATCTGGCCCGATCAGCCCGAGCCGCCCCGGGGCGCGATCATGCCCCATCCCGCCGCGCTCTCGGGCGAGGAGAGCGGCGCCAAGCGGGCGCGGCTGGCGGAGGGCCTGCGCGAGGACGGCGTGGCGGCGGCGGCGCTGACCTTGCCGGACAGCCTCGCCTGGCTGCTGAACATCCGCGGCTCGGACGTGGAGCGTCGGCCGATCCCCCAGGGCTTCGGCCTGCTGCACGCGGACGGGCGCGCGACGCTGTTCTGCGCGCCCTCCAAAGTGACGGCGGAGGCGCGGTCGCATCTGGGCAACGAGGTGGCGACGGAGCCGGCGGAGGCCTTCGGCGCGGCGCTCGACGCGCTCGCCGGCAAGCGGGTGCGGGTCGACCGGGCCACGGCGCCCGATTGGGTGGCGCGGCGGCTGGAGGCGGCGGGCGCCGAAGTGGTGTGGGGCGAGGACCCGTGCATCCTGCCCAAGGCCCGCAAGAACGCCGCCGAGCTCGCCGGCACGGCCGAAGCGCATCTGCGGGACGGCGTCTCCATGGTCCGGTTCCTGCGCTGGGCGGACGAGACGGTCCCCAAAGGGGGTCTCACCGAGATCGACGTGGTGAAGGCGCTGGAGGCGATCCGCGCCGAGGGCGGGGACCTGCGCGACATCAGCTTCGACACGATCTGCGGCGCCGGGCCGAACGGCGCGGTCGTGCATTATCGGGTGACGGAGGAAACCAACCGCCCGGTCGTGCCGGGCGACCTGCTGCTGGTGGATTCGGGCGGCCAGTACCCGGACGGCACCACCGACATCACCCGCACGATCGCCACCGGCCCGGCGGACGCCCCGGCGCCGGCGGAGGCGATTCGCGCGGCGACGCTGGTTCTGAAGGGCATGATCGCGATCTCCCGCGCGCGCTGGCCGGCGGGGCTGGCGGGGCGGGATCTCGACGCGCTGGCGCGGGCGGCGCTGTGGCGGGCGGGGCTCGACTACGACCACGGCACCGGGCACGGGGTCGGGGTCTATCTGGGCACCCACGAAGGGCCGCAGAACCTCTCGCGCCGGTCCCACGTGCCGCTGGAGCCGGGGATGATCCTGTCGAACGAGCCGGGCTGCTATCGGCCGGGCGAATGGGGCGTTCGGATCGAGAACCTGGTCTTCGTGCGCGCGCCGGAGATCCCCGGGGGCGGGGAGCGGGAGATGCTGTCCTTCGAGACGTTGACCTGGGCGCCGATCGACAGGCGCCTGATCGACCCGGCCCTGCTGGACGCGGACGAGCGCGCCTGGCTCGACGCCTATCACGCGCAGGTTCTCGAAAAACTGACGAGGCGGCTCGAGGACCCCGGCGACCGGGCCTGGCTGGAGGCGGCCTGCGCGCCGCTGTGAGGCCGGGCGCGGCTTTCCGTCGTTTCCGCCCTTCGCCCGTCGCCGCCTTGGTCGTCGCCTTCCACCGCCTGCCCGTCTCTGTTTTCGCATCGCCGTCCGTCGCCTGACCGCCGCCGCCCTCTGCAAGGAGCCCGTCGCCATGACCGACGCCCCATCGCCCGTCATCCGCCCCTCCTCGGGCCTGCACGTGGTCCGCGCCGGCGGCGCGGTGCTGGCGGAGACCTCCCAAGGCTGGGAGGTCGACATGCCGGGGCGGGAGGACGCCACGGTCTACCTGCCCCGCGCCGACGTCGACCTGTTCCTGGACGAAGGCGAGGGCGGGATGGAGATCCCCGGCATCGGCCGCGCCAAGCTGATGACCATCGTGGTCAAGTCGGGGCCGATCCTGGGCGCGGCCTGGCTGATCGAGGCGCCCGCCGCGGGGGCCGAGGCTCTTGCGGGCCATGTGGCCTTCGACGTCGAGCGCGTGGCGGTGGAGCTTCTGTGATCCCGCGGGGCGGGCCGGACGCGGCGCGAGCGGCCTTGCGCGGGCCGGGCGAAGCGCGAGCGGCCCTGCGCGCGTCACGCGGAGCGCGAGCGGCCATGCGCTCGCAGGGCGAGCGCGCGCGGGCCTCCGCCCGCGCCTGCGGGGTTCCCCCGCAGATGGCCGCGGCC
>JBCCPD010000426.1:0-3650 GCA_039025075.1 Pseudomonadota bacterium
AGGCTGCGCACCAGCTCGTAAGCCACGGGCGCCCGCAGGAACCCGACGGCGGAACCGACGCCGGCATCCGCCGGCACGATCACCCGGCTCAGCTGCAGCTTTTCCGCCATGCGCGCCGCATGCAGGGGCGCCGCGCCGCCGAAGGCGACCAGCGAGTGCCCCTCCAGCCCCACGCCCCGCTCCGCCGCATGCACGCGGGCGGCGTTCGCCATGTTCTCGTCCACGATCTCGCCGATCCCGACCGCGGCGGTGTCGAGGTCCAGGTTCATGGCCCGACCGAGCCCCGTGATGGCCGCCGAAGACTTCTCCGCCGCCAAGGTCATCTCGCCCCCCGCGAAATGCTCGGGCGAGATGCGGCCCAGCACCACGTCGGCGTCGGTGACCGTCGGCGCCTCGCCGCCGCGGTCGTAGCAGGCGGGCCCGGGCTCCGACCCCGCGCTCTCCGGCCCCACGGCGATGGCCCCCAGCGCGTCCGCCCGCGCGATGGAGCCGCCGCCGGCGCCGATCTCGATCATCTCGATCACCGGAATGCGGATCGGCAGGCCCGAGCCCTTGGTGAAGCGCGCCGCGCGGTCCACCTCGAAGCTGCGCGAGGTCAGCGGCTCGCCCCCTTCGATGAAGCAGATCTTGGCCGTCGTGCCGCCCATGTCGAAGGAGAGCACCTTGTTCTCCGCCCGCTCCCGCGCCGCATGGGCGGCCAGGATGGCGCCGCCCGCCGGCCCGCTCTCCACCAGCCGGACGGGAAAGCGCCGCGCCGTCTCCACGCTGGTCAGATGCCCGCCGGAGGTCATCAAACGCAGCGGCGCCGGGCAGCCCCGATCTTTCAGCGCGTCTTCCAGACGCTTGAGATAGCCCGCCATCAGCGGCTGCACGAAGGCGTTGGCGACGGTGGTCGAGGTCCGCTCGTACTCTCGGATCTCCGGGCACACCTCCGACGACAGCGACACGGCGAGCGAGGGCGCCGCCTCGGCGATGATCTCCCGCGCGCGCCGCTCATGCGCCGGGTTGGCGTAGCTGTGCAGGAAGCTGACGGCGACCGCCTCGTAGCCCTTCGCCTCGATCTCCAGCGCCAGCGCGCGCACCGCGTCCTCGTCCAGCGGCTTGAGCACGGCGCCGTTCACATCAACCCGCTCCGGCGCGGTGAAGCGGGCGGAGCGCGGGGTGAGCGGCGTCGGCTTGTCGATGTCGATGTCGTACTGGTCGAAGCGGCTCTCATCCGCGATGTCCAGCACGTCGCGGAACCCCTCGGTGGCGATCAGCGCGGTGCGGGCGCCCCGGCGGGTGATGATGGCGTTGGTGGCGAGCGTCGCGCCATGGATCACCGCCGACAGATCGCCGAAGCCGAGGCCCGCCTTCTGCAGAACCGTCGCGGCCCCTTCCAGCACGGCGCTTTCCGGCGCGGCATAGACGGTCAGAAGCTTGGTCGAGTGACGCTCTCCCCCCGCCTCGACGACCACGTCCGTGAAAGTGCCGCCGATATCGGCAGCGAGGGCTGCTTGCGCCATGTGATTCCCACTCGTTCCGCCCGCACTTTAACCATTTGCGCGGCGCTGCGGAAAGCGTCGGCATCGCGTGCGGAGACTTGAGGGGCGATCGGGAGGCGAAACGAGGGCCCGCCGCGGCGCTCAGGGTTCCGCGGCGCGATCCGTCGCGCAGGCGGACGGGCACCTTCGCAGGCGCGCCGAACCGCGCGCCGGGTCCATCGTCCCCATCGCATGCGAAGATCGTCGACGCCCGCAGGCGCCCACGGTTCCGGCGAAATCGAAGCTCCGATCCGCGCCCGCGCGCCGAGCGGACCGCTCAGGAGGCGATCTGGTAGCCGCCGTTGTAGGCGTCGCTCTTGCGGCGAACTTGGGCGTGCTCGACGATCCGCTCTCGGGCGATGCCGCGGAATTCCTCGATGGACGACAGGCCGCGGCGCTCGAGATACTCGCCCAGATCCTCGGTCAGCTCGCCGATGAGCTTGATGCCGACGCCGCCGCTGCCCTTCTCCTCCATCGCCGCGGTGCAGACCTGCAGGTTGCCGGCCCCGTGCGCGATGAAGTTGAACGCCTCGCGAAAGCCTCTGATCCCCCCGATGCCGGAGATCGACCGGTCCGGAAACGCCCGCGACAGGTCCGAAACCTGCTGCAAAGCCTGGTGCAGGATCGCCAGGCCCCCGAGCCCGCCGGACGTGACCAGCCCGTCGACCTCGACCTCGAACTTCAAGGTCTCCGGATCCATCAGGGGCAGCGACGGGAAGGTATTGCACAGCGAAATCGACGCCGCGCCCGCCTCGTAGGCGGCCCGCGCCGCGTCGACCAGCGTCGACGTCGACGGGGTCAGCTTCACCCAGATCGGCACGTCGATCGCGCCTTTAAGGGCGCCGACGATGGACCGGATGATGTCCTCGTCGTTGGCGATGTTGGCCCCCATGTCCTTGCGGTCCATGTGCGGGCACGACAGGTTCAGCTCGACCGCGTCGCAGCCCGCGGCCACGCAGGCGGAGGCGAGCTTGCGCCAGTTGTTCAGCTCTTCCTCGTTCCCCGCCCCGGCCATGATGGAGGCGATGAGCATGCGGTCCGGATAGGTCGTCTTGATCTCTTCCAGGTCGGGCAGCCACTCGTCTAGCGGCTGGTCGGAGATCAGCTCCCAGTTCCACGACGAATGCGAAACCGTATCCGGCCGCTTGTTCCGCGAAACATACGGCTTCATGTCGCTCGCGCGCTGAAAGATGGTGCGGGGTCCGGCGACGTTCTCGACCGGGTGCAGGCCGATCGTCTTTGTGACGACCCCGCCCCAGCCGGCCTCGAAGGCCCTGAGGATCTTGCGTTTGCTCTCCGTCGGCGGGGCCGAGGCCAGAACGAACGGATTGACGAAATCGAGGCCCGTGAAATGGGTCGCCAGAGAAGGCTTCATGACAGCTCCGTCCCTTGCCGGTTTGATGAAGCGTCAGGTCGATGCGCGCGAATGTCAACGCGGTTTCGATCGAAGCCGCGCCCCGGCCGCGCCGGGGGTCCGGCCAGCGGCGCGACGCCGCCTGCGCCGGCCGCATCTGCCGCCTTTTCAGTCAGATGCTGCCCATTTGCGATGCGTCGCGCGATGCGTTCCACCGCGCCCGAGGGGCCCGCTTGACTGGCCCCGACCCTCTGTTAGCGTCCCGTTGAACGGGTGGTCAGGGCCTGCGCCGCGCGCGCGACGCCTCCGCGACGACGAGGAGAAGCAGCATGGCGGCGCCCGCGGCGAACATGACGGTGAACGGCGACCGTCTGTGGGACAGCCTGATGGACATGGCCAAGATCGGACCGGGCGTCGCGGGCGGCAGCAACCGCCAGACGCTGACCGACGCGGACGCCGAAGGCCGCGCGCTGTTCCAAAGCTGGTGCCAGGCGGCGGGCTGCTCCATGGGCCTCGACACGATGGGCAACATGTTCGCGCGGCGCGAGGGGTCGGACCCCGACGCCCTGCCCGTCTACGTGGGCAGCCACCTCGACACCCAGCCGACCGGCGGCAAGTACGACGGCGTTCTGGGCGTGCTCGCGGGGCTGGAGATCCTGCGCACGCTCAACGACCTGGGCGTGACGACCAAGCGCCCCATCGTCGTGACCAACTTCACCAACGAGGAAGGCACGCGCTTCGCCCCGGCGATGCTCTCCTCCGGCGTCTTCGCG
>JBCCPD010000427.1:0-3636 GCA_039025075.1 Pseudomonadota bacterium
ATCCCTTCCTCGTCCACGCCCCGGGCGTGGCGGCGCCGCCCACGCGGCGCATGGGGGCGGCGCCGCTGGCCCCGGCGCCGCCCCCGCTGAAGCGCTCCGGCACGCCGGAGCGACTGGCCCGGCTGGAGGCGCTGCTCGACGAGTTTTCCAACGCCGACGGGCTGGACCCCCGCCGACGCGACCGGCTGCAAGAGGACATCCGCGACGAGGCTCAGGCGATCGGCGTCGAGGACGATCTGGGCCTCGACCGCGCGGGTTGCGCGCAGGAGGCCGTCGCCCGCATCGACCGCTTCGTCTGCGACGTCAAGGAAAGCCAGTTCGGCGACGGTCTGCATGTCTGGGGGCGGGCGCCGCAGAGCCGAGCCGACTTCGATCTGAACGCCTGCGCGGCGGCGGAGCGGGCGTCCCTGCGCGACGCGCTGGCCGGCCGACGCGTCCCGCCCGGCCCCTCCGGCTCCCCCTACCGCGGCCGCTTGGACGTTCTGCCCACGGGCCGCAACCTCTACGCCGTCGATCCCCGCGCCGTGCCCACCCGCGCCGCCTGGGCGCAGGGGGAGCGGCTGGCCGCGGAGTTGGTGCGCCGCCATCTGCAGGACGAGGGCGACTGGCCGCGGACGCTGGTGGTGGACCTCTGGGGCTCCGCCACCATGCGCACGGCGGGCGAGGAGTTCGCCATGGCCCTGCGCCTGATGGGCGTGAAGCCGGTCTGGGACGCGGGGTCAGAACGGGTTTCGGGCCTTGAGATCCTGCCGCTGACGGAGCTCGACCATCCGCGGCTCGACGTGACCTTGCGGGTCTCCGGCCTGTTCCGCGACGTGTTTCCGGGGCTCTCGGCGCTTTTCGCGCAAGCGGTGCGGACGCTCGCGGCGCGCGACGAGGCGCCGGATTGGAACCCGTTCGCGGGCCGCCGGGCCGCCGCGCGGGTCTACGGCCCGGCCCCGGGGTCCTTCGGCGTCGGCATGGGCGCGATGATG
The DNA here is from genome assembly GCA_039025075.1 of Pseudomonadota bacterium. GTDB lineage: Bacteria > Pseudomonadota > Alphaproteobacteria > Rhodobacterales > Rhodobacteraceae > Albimonas. The sequence goes on from JBCCPD010000427.1 coordinate 975, forward strand.
GAGCGCTACGGCGAAGACGGCCGACGCGCGGCAGGAGAGGCCTGGCTCGCCGCCTCCGCCTGGGCGCTCGACGGAGAGGACGCGCGGCGCGACGAGGCGGGGATCCGCGCGCGCGTGGCGGCGGCCGAAGCCTTCGTGCATGCGCAGGATCTGCCGGAAACGGATCTGCTGCTGGCCGCCGACTATGCGGCCCATGAGGCCGGTTTCGCGGCCGCCCAGGCGGCGGTGGGGGGCGCGGCGAAGCTCTATCACCTGGACAACGCCGACCCCGCCCGCCCCCGTGCGCGGGCGCTGTCCGAAGAGATCGCCCGCGTGGTGCAGGCCCGCGCCGCCCATCCCGGCTGGATCGCCGGCATGCGCCGCCACGGCTTCCGCGGCGCGGCGGAGATCGCCTCCACGCTCGAGCATATGGCGGCCTTCGCCCATCTCGCCGGCGTCGTGGGGCCGCATCTGTTCGACGCTTTTCACGACGCCACCTTGGGCGACGCGGCCGTGACGGCGTTCTTGGAGGAGGCCAACCCCGCCGCCCTGGCCGCCATGCGCGCCCGCTTCGCGGAGCTGCATGCGGCGGGGCTTTGGCGCACGCGCCGCAACTCGATCCTCGCGGGGCTGGAGGCGTCGGCATGACCCGCGCTCCAGCCCCCACGCCGGTCCGCGCCGCCGCGCCGCCGAGCGTGAAGGGCCGCTGCCCGGGCGCCCACGCTCCGATGATGGCCGGCGACGGCCTCATCGTGCGGATCCGGCCCCGCTCCGGACGGCTGGAGGCGGGGGCGGTCCTGGGCCTTTGCGCCCTCGCGGAGCGCTTCGGCAAAGGCGCGATGGAGCTGACCAACCGGGCGAACTTGCAGATCCGCGGGGTGGCGCCGGAGGCCCATGAGGCGCTGCTGCTGGGCCTCGAAGACCTCGGCCTGCTCGACCCGGACGCGGACGTCGAGCGTCGCCGCAATCTGATCGTCGACCCGTTCGCCCCGCTCGGCGGCCTGTCCCATCGTCTGGCGCAGGCGCTGACCGAGGCCCTGCCGCGCCTGCCCGCCCTGCCGCCCAAGATCGGCTTCGCCGTCGACGCGGGGCCGGCCCCGCGGCTGCGCGACGCCTCCGCCGACCTGCGTTTCGAGACCGGACCGGGCGGGCTGATCCTGCGGGCCGACGGCGCGGCGGGCGGACGCCCCGTGACCGAGGCGCAAGCGGTCCCGGCCCTGATCGACATGGCCGAGTGGCTGGCCGAGCGCCTGAGCCCCGAGGCCCGGCGCATGGCCCAAGTGCAGGCCATCCGGCCGCTCCCCGCCGTCTGGACGCGGGCGACGGCGCCGCGTCCCGCGCCGCGCCCTTCTCCAGGACCGAACGCGATCGGCTTTATGCTCGGCGCGCCCTTCGGCCGCCTGCCCGCCAAGGCGCTTGCAACCCTCATGCGGGACAGCGGCGCGCCCGCCCTGCGCCTCACGCCCTGGCGGCTGTTCCTGCTCGAAGGCGCCGCGGAGCCGCCGCGCGCATCCGTCTTGTCGACCGAAAGCCCGTTCGTGGCCGAGGACAGCCCTTTGCTGCGCGCCCATGCCTGCCCCGGCGCGCCGTTCTGCGGCAGCGCGGGCGTGGAGACCCGGGACCTCGCCGCCCGCCTCGCGCCGCGCATGGAGGGCTCGCTCCACGTCTCGGGCTGTGCCAAAGGGTGCGCCAAGGCCTCGCCGTCGGACGTCACCCTGGTCGGCCGCGACGGGGCCTTCGATCTGGTTCGCGGCGGCCGGGCCGGCGACGCGCCCGCGCTGCGCGGGCTGAGCCCCGATGCGCTGCTGGACGCCTTTTCCTGACCCCATGCCCTACGCTTACCAAACCGACGGCGCCGCGATCTACCGCCAGTCCTTCGCCACCATCCGGGCGGAGGCGGATCTGGCGCGCTTCGATCCCGACGAGGAGCCGGTGGCCGTGCGGATGATCCATGCCGCCGGTCTGGTGGGGTTGGAGCGGGACCTGCGCTTCTCCCCCGGCTTCACGGCGGCCGCGCGCGGCGCGCTGGAGGCCGGCGCGCCGATCCTGTGCGACGCGCGCATGGTCTCCGAAGGCGTCACGCGCCCGCGCCTGCCGGCCGAAAACGACGTCGTCTGCACTCTGCAGGACCCGAGCGTCAGGGCGCTTGCGGCGCGCCTTGCCACCACCCGCTCCGCCGCGGCGCTGGAGCTGTGGCGCCCCCGCCTCGCCGGCGCGGTCGTGGCCATCGGCAACGCGCCGACGGCGCTGTTCCACCTTCTGAACATGCTCGAAGACCCCGATTGCCCGCGCCCGGCGGCGATCCTCGGCCTGCCCGTGGGCTTCGTCGGCGCGGCCGAAAGCAAGGCGGCCCTGTGGCAGGCGCGGCCGGTCCCGTGCTGCATCGTCGAAGGCCGCCTGGGAGGCAGCGCCGTCACGGTCGCCGCGCTCAACGCCCTGGCGAGCCGCGCCGAATGAGTCAAACGCCCCAGACGCCCCGGTCCTCGCAAGCCCAGGCTTCGCAGACGTCCCGGACGCTGTCGTCCCCCGGGGCCGCCCCGTCCCTGCGCCACGGCGTGATCCATGGCGTCGGCCTCGGCCCCGGCGATCCGGATCGGATGAGCGTGCGCGCCGACCGGCTGGTCCGCGGCGCCCGCCACGTCGCCTATTTCCGCAAGGCCGGCCGCAAGGGCCGCGCCCGAAC
>JBCCPD010000428.1:0-3634 GCA_039025075.1 Pseudomonadota bacterium
AGCACCGCCTCGATGGCGGCCAGCTGATCGTCGGTCTCCTGGTAGGGGAAGCGCGCGCAGAACTCCTCCCACGCGCCGTGCGGGGCCTCGAAGACCGGCGCCGACCGCAGCTGACGCTCGGCGGCGACGCGAAGCAACCGCTCCGCCATGTCGCGGATGCGCGCCTTCAGCTTGGCCTTGCGCGCCTGCCAGGCGCCGCCGCCGAGCCGGTCCAGCAGGCCGCTGTCGTGGCCGTAGCGGCTTAGCAGCTCGATGTTCTCCACCGGGAGGTAAAGCTTGTCGCCCCCGGCGTATTCCAGCGCCAGGCAATCATGCGGCGCGCCCAGCGCCTCCACCGTTTCGAGACCGAGAAAACGCCCGATCCCATGCTCCACATGCACGACCATATCGCCTTGGGAGAGGGTGGAGGCCTCCTGCAGGAAGTTCTCCGCCCGCTTGCGCTTGCGCGGGGCGCGCACCAGGCGGTCGCCGAGCACGTCCTGCTCGGCGATCACGGCCAGATCTTCGGTCTCGAAGCCCTGCTCCAGCGGCCAGACCGCGAGGTTGACGCGGCCGGGCCGCGCGTCCGCGAAGCGGGCGATCTCGGCCGAAGGCGGGGCTCCGTGATCCGCCAGAAGGGATTTGACGCGGTCGCGCGCGCCGTCGGAATAGGTGGCGAAGACCAGGGTCTTGCCGGCCTGGTCGAGGGCGGTCAGATGCTCTGCCAAGGCGTCGAAGACGTTCACCCCCTCCTGCGCCCGTTCCGCGGCGAAGGAGCGGCCGACGCGTCCACCGGCGTCGATGCAGCCCGGGCCCGGCGGCTGCGGCAGCGGCGAAAAACGGCGCGCCGGGCGATGGGCGAGGGCCGCCTGCCATTGCGCCTCGGTCAAATAGAGCGTCTCGGGCGGCGCGGGCTTGTAGGGCGCGGCGCCCATGGCGGGCTTCTGCGTCAGCGCCTCGCGCCGGGCCTCGAAGTGGTCCTGCACCAGCTCTTCGCGCGCGGCGCGGGCCTCCTCGATCTGGTGGTCGAGCGCGACGGGCGCTCCCGGCAGATAGTCGAACAGCGTCTCGGTGGTCTCGTGGAAGTAGGCGAGCCAGTGCTCGAGCCCTTGATGCTTGCGCCCGGCGGAAACCGCCTCGTAGAGCGGATCGTCGAGGCCGGCGGCCCCGAAGGCCTCCCGATAGGCGGTGCGGAACCGGGCGACGGCGTCCTCGTCCAGCACGACCTCCGAGACGGGGGCGAACTCGACGCGCTTGACGGTTTCGACGGTGCGCTGGGTCTCGGGATCGAAGCGGCGGGCGCCGTCGAGCACGTCGCCGAAGAAGTCCAGGCGCACCGGCAGCTCGGCCCCCGGCGGAAACACGTCGATGACGCCGCCGCGCACGGCGTAGTCCCCGGGCTCGGTCACCGTAGGCGCGCGGTTGAAGCCCATGCGCGCCAGGTAGTCCTTGAGCGCGTCTAGATCGACGGCGCGCCCGGTCTCGGCCGCGAAGGCGGCGGCGGAGACCACGGCGCGGGCCGGCACGCGCTGCGTGGCGGCGTTGAGCGTGGCCAGGACCACGGCGGCGGGCGCGGCGTCCCTCGCCGCCCAATCGGCCAAGGCGGCGAGGGTCGCCATGCGGGCGGCGGAGATGTCGGCGTTGGGAGAGATGCGGTCGTAGGGCAGGCAGTCCCAGGCGGGAAACCTGAGCACCGGCAGCTCCGGCGCGAAGAAGGCGAGCGCTTCGGCCAGCGAGGCGGCGCGGGCGTCGTCGCGGGCGACATGCAGCACCGGACCGCCGGCGCGGTCGGCCAGCTCGGCCAGCAGCTGCGCGTCGCGGCCCTCGGGCGCGCCGCCGACGCGCAGGGTTTCGGCGGGGAGGGGAGACAGGGTCTTCGGCGGCATGCGGGGCAGATAGCGCCGGGGGGGCGGGGCTGCAATGGCGGCGCTGGAAGGACGGGGTCTGGGCCGGCCGGGCGCAACCGGCGGGGGACGGGACCCATGCGGGACGGGCGGTTCGGCGGCGTGTTCCGCCGGCTCTTCGCGAGGGCTGTGGCTGGCCCGATGGAAGTGCGCGTTCCAGGGCGGACAGGTCGGACAGGGCGGACCGGCTCGGCGCCGCCGGGGTTGTTCCGTCGACGCTAGGAAAGCCGCGGCGCTCGGCTGGAGGACGACGGATGACGAGCCAAGCCTGCGCCAGACTCCGGGCTCGGAGGAGGGGGCGAGGACGCCTTTCAGGGTCGGCGAAAGCGCAAGCCAAATCGACCGGCTCGTCTCGGCTCCCGCTGGCGATCTCGGTCTTGTGGAGGATCGTCGCCAAGGACGAAGGCCGGTGAAAAGGTCGAAAACCCCGTCCTTCGACCTGGCCATCCGCGTCCTCTATGCCGAGGCGGACGTCGCCTGTCGCCGCGACGCCGCCGCGCGCATCAGCGGCGGCGCGACGTGCTTGAGCTCCTGGCGGACGCGGGGCAAGGCCCTCGCTCAGACGATGCAAAACCTCGCTTCGCGGGAACTGAGCGCCGTCTTCACCGAGCGCGGCCACGCTCTGTGCAAAGGCACGCTTCGGCGGTTCTTCCGCCGGCGAGCCATGGTTCGTCATCGGTCCGAGGACCCTGGCGAGCGCATCAAAGGCAAGGAGCACGTCGCACGCGTCCGGGCGGTCGCGGCCCGCCGTCCTGAAGCGCCTTCGTGCGCGCTTCGACGGCCAGTCGGGCATGCGGCCCAACCACCTCGTCTTCCTCGACGAAACCGGGGCCGAGACCCGCTTGGCCCCCACACCTCGGCCCCGGCCGGCGCAACGAGCGTGCTAGTATGGTTCTTATCGGGCGCCGGAGGACAACGACCCTCGTGGTCGTCCTGAGCCGCGGCCTCACGACGGCTCGCTTCGTCATCGTCGGGCCGATCTCCACCGCGACGCCGTCAAGGCTCATATCGCGCGCGCCGGTTATCCTAGCCCGGCCTGGCGACTCCGCCGTCATGCACGACCTCTCGAGCCAGACTCAGGCGCAGATGCGCGCCCTGATCGAAGTCGCCGGTGCGGAGCTGCGCTTCCTCTTGCCCCACGGGCTGCGCCTTGATCCCATCGAAACCGCCTTCGCCAAGCCAAAGGCACTTCAGGGATAAGCCGCCGAGCGTTCGCTCCAGGGCCGTTGGTCCGTCATCGGCCGACGGCCGAAGCTTCTACGTCCCCTAAAAAGCGCCACGTGCGGAAGAGCCCGCGACAATGGTCGGGACCGGGCGGCTCACACTCCGTGGACGACGCGCTAGTCCGGCGGACGCGTTCGTCGGCAAGGGAGGGCTCCCGCCCGTCGCGCCTGTCGGCTTCGCCTCGGTCGCTCCCGTTGGGCCGGCGCCTCGCCTTCGGCTTCGGCGGGACGCTGCGCTGGCGGCCGCTTCGCGACGGGACCAAGGCCGCGCGGCGAAACCGCGATCGGGGCTCGGACCTCTGCAGCGCAGCGCATGCGCCGACGCGGCGGACCTGGTTTTCGAACGGCGCGGCGAGCCGGCGAACCGCAGCGCTCGCGCCCGCACAGAAATCAGTCGGGGAGGAGGGCCAGAAAGCCGCCGGGGCGGCGGTCCAGGCGGCCGGCGAGCTCCAATTCCATCAGCGCCTCGGCCACTGCCGCCAGAGGCGCGCCGGAGAGGCGAGCGAGCACGTCCTCCTCGACCGGCTG
>JBCCPD010000429.1:0-3612 GCA_039025075.1 Pseudomonadota bacterium
CCGAGCAGGGCCAGGCCTCGGTCGATTTCTCCTTTGAGGATGGCGATGGCGTGGGCGACGCCGGGCTGGCCGCCGAGCGCCGCGCCGTAGAGCATGGGGCGGCCGACCAGCACGAAGGAGGCGCCCAGGGCAAGCGCTTTGAGCACGTCGGCGCCTCGGCGCACGCCGCTGTCGAGGATGACGGGCATGTCTCCGGCGGCCTCCGCCACGGCCGGGAGGGCGTGCAGGGGGGCGAGCATGCCGTCCATCTGGCGGCCCGCGTGATTGGAGACGACGACGGCATCGACGCCCTCCGCGCGCGCCTTGGCTGTGTCGTCAGCGCGGATCAAGCCCTTGAGAACCAACGGACCTTTCCAGCGACGGCGGATATGGGCGATGTGGCTCCAATCGAAGTGGTCGCGGGCCGAGAAATCGCGTTCGACCTTGGAGGAGAGGATGGGGGCGCCGCGTTCGGCGAAGGAGTTCTCGAAATGGGGCATGCCGTGGCGCAGCAGCGTCGGGAGCATAACCTGGGCGATCCAGCGGGGGCGGATCGCGCCGTCCCAGGCGAGGCGGAGCGACGGCTTGAGGGGGGAGGAGAAGCCGGCGCGGGTGAGGTTCTCGCGGTTGCCGCCGACGGGGACGTCGACGGTGACGACGAGGGTCTCGTAGCCGGCGGCCTCGGCGCGGTCGAGAAGGGCGTCGATGCGGGCGATCTCGCCCGGAAGGTAGGCTTGGAACCAGGATCCGGGGGCGGCCTCGGCCACGTCCTCGAGGCGGATGAGTGAGGAGCCGGAGAGGATGAAGGGGATGTCGGCGGCGGCGGCGGCGCGGGCCATGACGATGTCGGCGCGGTAGGCGGAGATGGCGGAGAGGCCCATGGGGGCGATGCCGAAGGGACCGGCGTAGTCCCGGCCCAGAAGCGTCGTGGCTTGAGTGCGTTGCGAGACGTTCTTGAGAACGCGCGGCAGGAACGCCCAGTCGTCGAAGGCCTGCTCGGCCAGGGCCTTGGAGCGGCCGTCCTCGGCGGCGCCGGAGACGTAGCCGAAGATCGGGCGAGGCAGGAAGCGGCGGGCGGCCGGCTCGAAATCCTTCAGCGAAAGCAGGCGCTTGAGGATGCTGGGGCCGCCCTCCGCCGCCGCGGGGCCCCACATGTTCGTCTTGTCCGCCATGATCGCCTCCCTCCCTGGTTTCGAGGGACTTAGCGGAAGGTCAGCCCGCCGTCGACGACCAGAGTCTGCCCGGTGATCGTGTCGCTGCGCAAGAAGGCGAGGACCTGCGCGGTCACGTCTTCGAGGGAGGTGGTGGCGCCGAGGGCGGCGGCCTCGCGCCAGCGGGCGACGAAGGCGTCGGAGGCGCCGCGGCTCATCTCCGTGTTCTCCATCAGGCCGGGGGCGACGCAGTTCACGCGGACTTCCGGCGCGAGGGAGGCGGCGAGGAAGCGGGTGAGGCCGACGACGGCCGACTTGGAGGGCATGTAGGGCAGGTCGGCGCCCCAGGTCCCCAGGCCTATAGTGGAGCCGATGTTGACGATGGCGCCGCGGGCGGCGCGCAGATGCGGTGCGGCGGCGCGGGCGAGCAGGTAGGGACCGCGCAGGTTGATCTGGTGGAGTCGGTCCCAGGCCTCGGCGTTCAGCGCCTCCAGATCGCCCGGCGGGCCGCCGGCGGCGCCGGAGGCGTTGATCAGAAAATCCAGCCGTCCCAGGGCTTTGGCCGTGTGGGCGACGGCCTTGTCGAGGGTGGCGGGGTCGCGCAGGTCGTGGCGGACGGGGTGGGCGAGGCGTCCGTGGCGCCTGACCTCGGCGCAGACCTCGCCCATGCGGTCTCCGCCGCCGCTCCAGCCCACGGCGACGTCGGCGCCGGCCTCGGCGAGGGCGAGGCAGATGCGGCGGCCGAGCGCTCCGCTGCCGCCCGAGACGAAGGCGGCCTTGCCGGCGATGTCCATGGCCTGTCTCCCGAATCCGGTTGCGCGCGGCGGCGGGGCGACCCTAGCTTGGGACGCGAAGGCCGGCGGCGCCAAGCCGGCGGATCAACGGATCGGGAGGATGGGGCATGAATCTCAGCAGGATGCTGGCGGCGCGGGAGGAAGCGGGGCGTCCGGTGCGGGTGGGGATCATCGGCGCGGGCAAGTTCGGCGCGATGTACCTGAGCCAGGCGCGGCTGACGCGCGGGGTGCATGTGCTGGGGGTCGCGGATCTGGATCCGGGTCGGGCGCGGGACCAGCTTCGGCATATCGGCTGGGAGGCGGAACGCTTTGACGCCGCTGGGTTTTCCGAGGCGTTGGAGAGCGGCCGGACCTGTGTAACCGACGACGCGATGGGGTTGATCGGGGCGGAGGGGCTGGAGGTGCTGATCGAGGCGACGGGGGATCCGGGGGCGGGGTTGCGGCATGCTCGGGCGGCGATCGCGGCGGGGGTGCATGTGGTGATGGTGAATGTGGAGGCCGACGTGGTCGCCGGGCCTTTGCTGGCGGAGGAGGCGAGGGCGAAAGGCGTCGTCTATTCAATGGCTTGGGGGGACCAGCCGGCGCTGATCTCAGAGCATGTGGACTGGGCGCGGACCTGCGGGTTCAAGGTGGTCTGCGCGGGCAAGGGCACCCGGTACATGCCGAGCTTTCATCGCTCGACGCCCGAGACGGTGTGGGATCACTTTGGGTGGTCTGAAGACGTCGTGAAGCGCGGACGGCTCAACCCCAAGATGTTCAACAGTTTCATCGACGGGACCAAGAGCGGCATCGAAATGACGGCGGTGTGCAATGCCACCGGTTTATTGCCTCAGGAGGGAGGTTTGAAGTTTCCGCCCAGTTCCCGGTTCGAGCTGGCGGAGGTGGTGAAGCCGCGAGATCATGGCGGGTCCTCTGACTTCGCGGGCACCACCGAAGTCGTGTCCTCGCTGACGCGAAACGGGGAGCCGATCGAGGCGCATCTTCAGTACGGCACCTATGTCGTGATCGAAGGGGAGACGGATTACGCGACCTATTGCTTTGAAGAGTATGACATGTTGCCGGATTCTTCGTTCAAGTACGGGGCGCTGTATCGTCCGACGCATATGATCGGGATGGAGCTTGGCGTCTCCGTCGCCTCCGCGGCGCTGCGGGGGGAGCCGACGGGGGCGCCGGACGGGTTCCGCTCGGATGTGGTGGCGACGGCGAAGAAGCCGCTAAAGACCGGCGAAGTGCTTGATGGAGAGGGAGGATTCTGCGTCTGGGGCCGTCAGGCGCCGGCGGCCGCGTCGCTGCGGGAGGGGTATCTGCCGCTGGGGCTCGCCTCGGGCGTGGCGCTGACGCGGGACGTGGCGGAGGGGGAGCCGCTGAGGTGGTCCGACGTGACGCTCGATGAGACCGACGAGGCGCTGAAGATCCGGCGGGAGATGGAGGCGCGCTTCGCCCCGGTCTGAGCGGCGCGGACCGCGTCCCGCAGGCGTGCCGCAAGGGTGCACGGCGGGTGCACGGCGCGTGCGCCGACATTGCCGCCGGGGCGCCGCCTGCGTCCCGCGAGCGCGCCGCAGGCGTCTGCACAGCGTCGGAGTCGGGTTATCGAAAGGTTAAGCGTGGCTGGTCGCAACCCGCCCCGCGTCTGATCCGGCGAGCGACGCGAGCCTCCGCCCCCCTGCTGCGCCGGGGTGGGCGGGCGG
>JBCCPD010000430.1:0-3608 GCA_039025075.1 Pseudomonadota bacterium
GGCGATCAACGTGATCATGATCGTGCCGAGGAAGAGCGGCACGGCCCCGACCGCCGCGGGGTCCATCGAACCTTCGAAGATGCCCGAGAGCGGCGACCAGGTGGTCCCGAAGAGGAAGGAGAAGATCTGCCAGTCGATGCGCACGAAGAAGATCAGCGTCTCGCCCACCAGGCTGAGCACGATGCCGACGGTGGTAAGGATGGCGATGACGGCCGAGGTCCAGAGGATGCCTTGGATCATCCGCTCGGACCGGTTGCGGGCGCGCCAGTTCACCGCGAGCTGGGAGAAGGTGCGCCAGAAGGCGACGGCCGTGGCGAGGGTCGTCAGGCCCAGCACGCCGACGGTGCGCAGGGTTCCCCAGGACGCGGCGGCCGCGGCCACCTCCCGCCGCAGCGCGTCGTCGGTGGAGGCGATGCCGCCGCCGGCGATGGAATAGGCGTCCGAAAGAACCAGCTCGCGTTCGATGAAGCGGCTGTCGGGCAGCGCCGTTTCGATCATGCCCATCAGGGCGCCGTCGACCATGGAGCGGGAGAGGATGGACGCGATCAGCAGCGTCCCCCAGCCGATCAGAAGCGTCCAGAGGGCGCAGTAGAGGCCGTGATAGCTCGGCCGGCTGTGCAGCGAGGCGAGAGCGCCGCCGGCGAGCCGGACCGCCTTGGCCTGACCGGCGTAGTAAACGGCCACGGCGGCGGCGAGCACCAGGAGGGCTGCGATCGACAGCATCGGACGGCTCCGCGGTGTTGGGTCCGGAGTGCGGCGGCGCCGGACGCCGGGACCTTGCGCTCAGGACGGTCGGGCTTGGAGTCGGTCGGCCCCGAGACGCGTCAGCGCTCGGGGCCGAGGGTCGCGTTGCGGTCCGTCGATTACTCGAAGTCGGCCGCGGTCAGGTTCTCCAGCGCCATGACCGAAGCGGTCTGGGCGGCGAAGGCGTCGGTCGGCAGCGGGATCAGACCCTTGTCGGTCAGGTAGCCTTCCTCGCCGGAGGCGCCGTCGGAGATGAACTCCGCCACGTATTCCATCATGCCGGGGATGACGTCCACGTGGGCCTTCTTGATGTAGAAGTACATGGAGCGGGACACCGGGTAGGAGCCGTCGGCGATGTTCTCGAACGTCGGCTCGACGCCGCCGACCTTGGCGCCCTTGATGGCGTCGGAGTTCTGGTCGAGGAACGAGTAGCCGAAGATGCCGAGCGCGGCCGGGTTGGCCTCGAGCTTGGAGACGATGAGGTTGTCGTTCTCGCCGCTTTCGACATAGGCGCCGTCGGTGCGGATGTCGGTGGTCTCGCAGCACTCCTCCATCACCAGCTCTTCGAAGGCGTCGCGGGTGCCGGAGGTCGGCGGCGGGCCGAGGACCTCGATCTTCACCGCCGGCAGGGACGGATCGACCTCGTTCCACATCATCGGCGCGGGGCCGTCGGCGGCGAGCGCCGTCCAGATCTGCTCGAGCGTCAGGTCGAGCGTGGCGCCGGAGATGGCGTTGCCGATGACGATGCCGTCGAAGCCGATGCGGACCTCGGTGATCTCCGTGACGCCGTTCTCCTGGCAGAGCTCGAACTCGGAGGCCTTCATGCGGCGCGAGGCGTTGGTGATGTCCGGGTGCTCGGTGCCGACGCCGGCGCAGAACAGCTTGAGGCCGCCGCCGGAGCCGGTGGATTCGATGACCGGGGTCTTGAAGTCGGTGGTCCGGCCGAACTGCTCGGCGACCGCGGTGGCGAAGGGGAACACGGTGGAGGAGCCGACGATGCGGATCTGATCGCGGGCGGACGCGGCGCCGGCGGCCATGGTGGCGGCGGCGGCGAGCGCGATGAGGTTCGTGGTCTTCACGGTGGGTGTCTCCGGATTTTCGGGCGCCTGCTCGGCGGGTGACCCCGGGCGTTTCCCGGGCGTTCGGTCCGGGCGTTCGTCCGCCCTTGATGGCGGGTGTTTCGCGCAGAAAACGCCCAAGCAACAGGCAAACAATTATGACAGTTCAAGTGGATGAATTCATTGGCGGATTTGGTGGGACGCAAAACGCCCCGCCGAGGTCGGCGGGGCGTTCTGGCGTCGATCGAGGCGCCTGGGGCGGGGTCAGCCGGCGGCGGAGAGACTCGCCTGCAGCTCGGCCCAGCGGGGACGGACCTTCTTGAGGTTGGCGTCCTTGACGTGGCCGTAGCCCTTGACCTCGAGCGGGAGGGAGAGCGCCTCGCGGCAGTCTTCGAGGGTGGCGGGGGAAAGGGCCTTGGCGACCGCGGCGACGAGGGTTTCGACCTCGCCCACGAGGGCGCGTTCGGTGCGGCGTTCTTCGGTGCGGCCGAAGGGGTCGAGCGGGGTGCCGCGCAGGGGCTTGAGGGCCTTGAGCAGCTTGAAGCCCATCTGGATTTTTTGGCCGCCGTAGGGGGATTTGCGCGGGTGGCCGGTGACCGGGTCGAGCTTGGAGAAGAGCGGCGGCGCCAGGTGGTGAGTGACCTTGGCGTCCGGGGCGAACTCGCGCTTGAGCTGGGCCTGCCAGTCGGGGTGCAGGTGCAGGCGGGCAACCTCGTACTCGTCCTTGATGTGCATGGTCTTGTGGATGGCCCGGGCGGCGAGGCGGGAGAGGTCGCGCTTGCCGGGGGTCATGTTTTCCTCGGCCGCCTCGATCTGGGCGAGGGTGGCGCGGAAGCGTCGGGCGTAGGCGGCGGACTGGTAGGCGGTGAGGTTCTTTTCGAAGCGGGCGACGAGGGCGCCGTAGGTTTCGGTGGCGAAGCTGGGGACCTTCGGGGCCTGGATGAGGGCGTCGGCCTTGGCCGGGTCGGCGACCATCCAACGGCCCCAGCGGAAGGCGGCGAGGTTCATGTCGACCGCGGCGCCGTTGAGGCGGATGGCGCGCTCGATGGCCTCGGGGGAGACCGGGAGGCCGCCGGCCTGGGAGGCGACGCCCACAAGCATCATGTTCTGGCCCATGCCGTCGCCCACGAGCTGGGCGGAGAGGGCGGCGGTGTCGTGGATGACCACGCGGTCCTCGGTCAGCTGGGCGGCGAGGCGGCCGGCCAGCGCCTCGGTGTCCGGGCGGGCGTTGGGGTCGATGGCGAAGGCCGGGAGGGGCTCGACCCGGCCGTTGGCGACGGCGATGCCGTCGGTGATGGAGATGCGCGAGAGCGCGTCGTCCTGGGCGCCGGTGAGCATGTCGCAGGCGAGGAGGAGTTTTCCCGTGCCGCGGGCGACCCGGGCGGGCCGGTCGTCGAGGGCGCGGGGGCCGATCTGCAGGTGGGATTGGACGGCGCCGTTCTTTTGGCTCAGGCCGGTCTGGTCGAGGGTGAGGGCGGAGAGCCCCTCGAGCCGCGCGGCCATGGCGAGGACCGCGGCGACGGTGACGACGCCGGTGCCGCCGATGCCGGTGACGATGGCGGCGAAGTTTTCGGTGGGGGCGAGGGGCGCGGGGGGGAGGTTTTCGTCAGGGGCGTGGAGGATGCCTTTGGACTTGCCGAGGAGCGGGTCGTTCACGTCGCCCTCGACGGTGACGAAGGAGGGACAAAAACCCTCGACGCAGGAATAGTCCTTGTTGCAGGCGGTCTGGTCGATCTGCCGCTTGGTGCCCAAGGGCGTGTCGAGCGGTTTGACGGCCACGCAGTTGGACTTGAGCCCGCAATCGCC